>CAYRFN010000102.1:0-13441 GCA_964423495.1 uncultured Desulfobacteraceae bacterium | reverse complement strand
TTGAGTCAGGGAACCCTTATAGACTCCTTTTGCTTGACTTTCACATGCCGGAGATAGACGGATTTGAAGCCACGCAAATGATCCGGGAAAAGGAAAAGCAGGAGGCTGGACATATACCTATTGTAGCCATGACAGCCCACGCTACAAAGAAAGACCGTGAAAGCTGTCTTCAGGCAGGAATGGATGACTATGTATCCAAGCCGATCAAGGTTGAAGAACTTTTTACGGTAATAGAAAAATCGGTTAGCGGACTGAAAAGTTAAAAAAGTAATGATGTTCTATTTTAAAGAAATAGTGAGCCGCCACCAAGAGATGGCTTTACCCAAAGGTTGAGGATTCAAGTGCACAAAAAATATCTTGCTCCAACTGCCATTATAGATAGCGACCATGAAACGATCATTGCCCACGCAATGGAGACAATCGCCGGAAGCAAAGATCCGGTCGAACGGGCAATAAAGATATACTATGCTGTGCGGGATGGGATCTGGTACGACCCTTACTATCCTTTCTATCTGCCCGAGCACTACCGGGCAAGCAATGTTTTAAAAAGCGGCCGAGGCTATTGTGTTTGCAAGGCCTCACTACTCTGTGCCCTCGGGAGGGCTTGTGAAATCCCTTCACGGTTAGGCTTTGCTACTGTGCGGAATCATTTAGCCACCAAAGAGCTTATTGATTTCTTAGGCTCGGACCTATTCGTATATCACGGTTTTACTGAATTCTATCTGGAGGGCAAATGGGTCAAGGCGACTCCGGCCTTTAATGCGGAACTGTGCAAGAGGCACAGGGTCTCTCCACTCGAATTCAACGGCAGGGAAGATTCTATCTTCCAGGCCTACAATCTTGGAAAAAAGCAGTTTATGGAATACGTGGCTGATCATGGAACATATTATGATGTTCCGGTTGATACTATTGTAGCTGAGTGGGAAAAGACTTATGGCAAGGATCGTATCAAGAAATGGATTAACGCCTTTGAAATATCAGGGGGGAGGTCCATACGCAATTTTGACAAGGAACAGATTTTAAAAAAATAAAAGAAGAGGGTCAATATTAAGACCCCCTTCTTAGAAACAAAGATTATCGAAAAAATTCTCCCCTATCTGGCACCCAATTTTTCCTTAAGAGCGGATACGACCTTGAACAGGTCGTCAACGACACCATAATCGGCAGCCCTGAATATAGGGGCCTTATTATCTTTGTTGACGGCAATGACCGTTCCGGCCCCGGTAATACCTGCCACATGCTGGAATGCGCCGCTGATACCAAATGCAAGATAGACCTTGGGCTTAACAGATTTACCCGAGGTGCCCACCTGGTGGTATTTAGGGAGCCAGTTTTTGTCCACTACGGGGCGGGAGCAGGAAAGCACCCCTCCCATAAGCTCTGCCAATTCCTTTACGACATCTATATTCTCTTCCTCACCAATTCCCCGACCAATGGATACCAGCAGCTCTGCCTGTGATATATCGACTTCACCTGCACCAGCATCCACAAACTCAACAAACTTTTTGCGGGCTTCCTGTAGATCGGAAGGGATTTCTTTCTTGATCAACTCCCCCCTGCGGTCTATGGCCAAATCAGGTGGAAAGGCACCTGGCCTTATGGTGATAAGATATCCTTCGGATTCCTTGAAAGAGACCTTTGAGAAGATCTTTCCGCTGTATATCTGCCGGATCACCTTTGGGCTTCCATTCTCCACCAAGATATCCACACAGTCCATTGCAATGGGATATCCAGTTTTGACTGATAAGGCTGGTGCCAGATCCATTCCCCAGGCCGTATGTCCCATAAGGGTGAGGAAGGGCCTTTGCTCCTTAATAAGTCTGTGGAGGATTTCATTATAAAGCTCCGCGCTAAAATCCTTCAGCTTTTCATCATCGAATAAAATGACCTGGTCGGCCTTTTTGGAAATAACGTCTAAAAAGTCCTCCACTTTATTTCCCAAGACTATGGCAGTCAACTTATGGGAGTCTTTCTGGCAGATCTCACTTGCCTTTGAAAGCATCTCAAAGGTGATGTCCCTCACCTCCCCTCTTCTGTGTTCGACAACCACGAATATCTCGCCCATCTATACGCTCACCCCCTTTTCCTTGATAATACGTAAGATCTTCTCAGCTACAAACGAAAGGTCACCCTCTATAATCTCTGCCCCCTCTGTTTCAGGTGGGAGATAAAACTCCTCGACAATGGTCCGCTGTACAAGTTCACCCTCTGGGAGACCAAGTTCTTCTATCTTAATTACCTTCAGCTCTTTCTTGGCGGCCTTTCTGATACCCATGATGGAGACATATCTCGGTTCATTGATACCTGTCTGGATACTCAGAAGGGCAGGAAGTTTGATCCTGGAGACCTCATCCAGACCTCCTTCCAGTTCCATTTTTATTGTGGCTTCTGCTCCTTCCGGTTCTACCCCAATTACAACGGCAGAGTGGGCCAGACCTAAATGCTCGGCCAGCATGATGCCCACCGAGCCACTATTGTCATCATCGGCCTGAACACCCGTAAAAACCAAGTCAAATTCCAGATCTTTTATTGTCTCAGACAAGATTTTAGAAATTATGTAGCAATCTAACTCAATATCGCCCGGATCAACTCTGATTGCCTTATCTGCGCCCATTGCCAGGCATCTTCTAAGGACCTCTTCGTCTTCCTCATCCCCAATGGTGATGCCGGTTACCGTGCCACCTAATTTCTCTTTCAGGAGAATGGCCTCTTCAATGGCATAGTTGTCCCACTCATTGACTACATAGGCCAACATATCCTTACTTATGTCTTTCCCGGATTCATCAATCTCCAGGTCGACCTCCTGGGTAAGGGGAACCCTCTTCACACACACAACAATGTTCATTTCTTTCACCTCCTAAATCGTTGAGATCAGTAATTCCATAAGATCTATTACCTTCATTTCATCTTCCAGTCCTCCGGTCTTTATGGCATCCTCAAAATGTATGAGGCAGAATGGACAGGCAGTGACAATCACGTTGGCTCCAGCCTCTTTGGCCATCTGGACCCTCTTTTCCGCCATTCTTACCTCTTCCTGTTCAATCTCATGCCACAGTATGATGTCACCGCCGCAGCAGCAAAAGCTCCTATCCCTCGCCCTCTCCATCTCCACAAGATTGAGGCCTGGAAGGGTGCGCAGTAGTTTCCTCGGTTCATCATATACTCCGTTATGCCGGCCCAGATAACAGGGATCATGATAAGTGTAAATGTCTTTTTCATCCAGCCTTTTTGATGGTTTCAAAAGACCACTCACGATTAGGGATAGAAAAAATTGGGTATAGTGAAATATTTTAAAAGAGACAGGATAATCTTTCTTCAGGGTATTAAAGGCATGAGGGTCTGTTGTGATGACTCGCTTGAAATGTATGCTTGAAAGTACCTTCATGTTCTCTTCAACCAGGAACTGAAAAAGCCCTTCCTCTCCCATACGACGGACCTGATGCCCTGAATCCTTACGGGAAAATCAATCCAATAAAATTCTACCTTTCTTGCCACGAAGATTATATCTTTATCAAAGGAATTTCAGACACTTCCTGACAGCTACCAAAATATGCCCCCGGATGTCAAAGGTCCTTTCTAAAAACTATGAATGAGCTTTCATTCATTTATTTGAAAATTATCACAAACTGTGTGGGAAGTCAAACTTTGTTTTGAAATTTTGTTTTTATTTTATCTAAACAAAGTTAGGTTACGCCATGGATGGGATCAAGTCTCTCTAAAAACAGATTCTTTTGTGCCTTTTCAATGGCATTCTCCTTTGATGTGAATTTATCTAAGATAGGAAATGGTTTAGACCTGATGATCGACGAATCGTTTATAGGCAACCATTCTTGAAAGCACATTGACGGCATTTTCCGGAGTCTGGTAAAAGACACCACTGTATCGCCTACCCTCTACTGGACGGACCGTCCCCTCACCCGTGTTGGACAAAGACACGCCAAGCACCGGTTTTTCATATGTCTCCATCATTTCAACAATCCGGCCGATATATTTCTGCTCATATTCTTGTATCAATGCCTCTACCTGGTCTAAAAAGTCCGAAGACACAGACGTATCAACCGCACGGGTGGATTGAATCACTTTTCGAGCGACCTCCCCTCGACCCACAATTCCAAGGCTTATCACCGCATCAATGCCATCCCATTTGAGAAGCTCCTCCACTGCCACCAGTGGTGCATCAAGATTGTGGGTTCCTACTAGATCAACTGGGTTCCCTTTGCTCCAAAATGGCGGGAGATACCTGCCGATGATTTCAACGATAGTCTCGGGAATACCGGGTACTACAAGTCCCCTCTGATTACACTCATCAGCGGTCACTACTCCCCAACCTCCGCCTAAAGTGACAATGCCTACTCGGTTTCCCTTGGGAAGCGGCAGGCTGGAAAAACCGGCCGATAGATCCAAAAGTTCCCATGGCACTGAGGCGTCCAACAGGCCTGTCTGACGGCATAGGGCCCTAAAAATGGAATCATCTCCGCTCATGGCCCCTGTATGTGAAGCCGCTGCCGTGCGTCCTGCCTCGGTTCGGCCGCCCTTTAAGACAATCAGGGGCTTTCTTCTATTTATCCGCTTGACCACTTTAAAAAAACGCTCACCTTCCGCCACACTTTCCAGATATAGGATGATAATATGGGTATGGGGATCATACTCAAGGTATTCTAAATAGTCGCTACAGGTAATCATGGCCTCATTTCCTGAGCCAACAAAGATGGAGACGCCGATCCCCTGCTGTTCCGCCCAATGGATAAGCTGGAGGCCGAGATTCCCCGATTGTGAGACAAATGCCACCGATCCTTTCTTTGGACGGGTGTGCGACCCGGTGGCGAAAAGCCCGGCATAAGGACAGATGATTCCCATGGTGTTGGGGCCAACAAGCACTAAATCCTTTTTCAGACAAATATTGACAACATCTCTTTCCATTTCCTTCCCTGCCTCATCGGTCTCGCTGAAACCAGATGTGATTAATACCACCCCTTTAACCCCTTTCTCACCACATCCATCCAGAATTTCTGGGACGGTCTTGGCGGGTATGGCAATAAAGGCCAGGTCAACGGGATCCGGAATGTCCTGGACACTCTTGAAGGCCGGAAGTCCGCAAATGAACTTCTCTCTGGGGTTCACAGGGAATATCTTTCCCTGGAAATTCCCAGCCACAATATTGGTGATGATCCATTGACCCCATTTGCCAAACGTTGAAGACGCCCCGATTACGGCTACCGACTTGGGATTGAAAATGATGTCAAAGCCCTTTTTAAGCCTTTCGCTAATCATGTTCTTACTTTCCTTAAAAGACCCGTAGCCCTTATATCATGAGAATCTAAATTCACAAACCGTGATATAGGGAATTTGTCCTACTCCACATATGACAGCCAATACGGGCTGGTTTTCATCTTTAAATCGGCCCCATGATCCTTCATGTTTCGTTTTCCAGGCTGGCAGTTTGAACTGCCAACCGCTACTGCATCATGTCTACCAAAAGTCTCTTTGACTCTTCGCCATACCATCTGTAGGCCCTTGCCACCTTCCAGTTCCCTTCATAGCTGTCAGGTGTTATCTAATGCCTTGAGATAGAACTCATTAGATTCGACTCTATCCATAAGTTTAAATTTATTCAATCGTTTTAGGTGATCTCGCAAAAAATCCCATTTCCTCTCATACCATGGGATTAACGAGAGGAAGTGTTCTTTATCATAATGGTTTTCTGTTGGTCGATCTGCTTATCACGGACAGTGTTGAATTTAAACTCATCTAAATTTAAATTCATCGACCGCCTTCTTCACCCAATTGGCCCAATCTTCCATCCCCTGGCCTGTTTTGGATGATATCTCGAATATTTTGATCTTAGGGTTCAGGTTCATCACCCTTTCCCTCACCGCCTGAACATCAAAATCTGAAAGCCCAAGATAGTCAATCTTATTAATAAGGAGCACATCACACACCGTAAACATCAATGGATATTTTAGTGGTTTGTCATCTCCCTCGGGTACACTTAATATCATAACGTTCTTGATGGCGCCCGTATCAAATTCCGCAGGGCAGACGAGATTTCCTACATTTTCGATGATGACAAGATCCAGTTCGGCAAGATCCAAGCCTTCGAGACCCTTTTCCACCATTGTTGCATCCAGGTGACAAAATCCACCGGTTCTAAGTTGGACGGCCGTAATTCCGGTTTGTGCAATTTTTTCAGCATCTACCATAGAGTCGATATCCGCTTCGATTACACTCATATGAAAATCATTTTTAATCGCTTCAATGGTTTTGAGAATAGTAGTCGTCTTCCCGGCACCGGGTGAAGACATGAGGTTTAACAAAAACGTCTTATTCGCAATAAGTCGATTCCTTAATTCTTCGGCTTTTGCGTTATTATCTGAATGGATCTCTTCTTTTACCTCAATGAGTCGAATTCCCTCCATTATATGACCTCCATATTTTTAATATAATATGACCTGCCAGACACAAGCCTATATTTTGTATTCCCGCACTCAGGGCATTGAATGTTTTTCATCGCTTCCCTTTTTATTTCAAAGGCATTCGAACATTCATTACACTGGAGCACGATAGGTATTCTATTAATAACGAGCTTTGCGTTTTCAGCAACGGTACCTTTACTAAGATAATCAAAATAATGCTGAATCCATTCATTTTCCAACTCTGAAAGCTCCCCGATTTCCAGAAAAATACGCACAATTCGGTTAACATTGCCCGGAAGGGCGTGTCTTAACACAATTCTTAAGATACTCTCCGTAACTGGTAGTTCATGCATGTCTCTATTAGCCCTATTGTGGATGGCATTCACGTAGGAGGCTCATGAATGAAATATATGGGATCCGGCCTTGTATGCCAACAAGGTTCCGGGGTCATCATGTTTTAATCCTATGATTTTGGCTGATCAGGACGAAAGTTCTTTTTTGCTGGTTAATTGCGCATCAGACAAACCCGGGCTTTAGTCAGTTATTTTTTGGGCCACCTCGGCCGCCTGTGTGATTATTCGGTCAAACAGCTCCCTTAAAGTCGGGATGTCGTGAGCCAGGCCCACGTTCTGGCCGCAGGCGATTATACCTGCCTCGAGATTCCCCTCGGTGTACATGATCTTTGCCTTTTCACCAGCCGCAACTTTCAAGATCTGCCCCAGATCAGCCCCTCTGCTTTCCAGCTCGAGCACCTTCTCCGCCGCTGAGTTCGCCCAAACGCGATGCGTCGCCCCAATGGAGCGCATCACCAATCGGGTGTCCAGCTCGCTGGCCTCGATAAGTGCCTTTTTTAGGTGGTCGTGGATAGGCGCTTCCTGGGTCATCAAGAGGCGTGTGCCCATAATAACGCCCTGGGCACCCAAGGCTAACATAGCCAGCAGACCCCGCCCGTCAGCAACTCCCCCACCTCCGATGACTGGCACATCGAGCGCTTCGACTACCCGAGGCACCAGTACCAGCGTGCCCAGATCAAGCTGCCCGGTCGCCCCACCGTTCTCATAACCGACTACAGTAACGATATCCGCACCCAGACTTTGAGCCTTAAGGGCATAGCGCACCCCAACACATTTGTGCATCCAGATCATGTCCGCCTCTTTGAAGCGACGGCTCAACTCAGTCGGCGCGGCGTGGCCTGAGGTCTCGACGATCTTAACTCCCTTCTCAATTAGCACATCTACGTAAACATCGTTGTCCACGGATCGCATTGATGGAAAAAGATTAATGTTCACTGCAAATGGTTCATCCGTCAGGTTTTTAAGCTGGTCAACGGCATCTGTGAACTCGGCACGGCTGTTATAATTGGCTGAGGCCAGGACCCCTACCGCGCCAGCATTGCACATGGCCGCTACGAACTCGGCATTGCTGATCCAGGCCATGGTCCCGCCGATAATGGGGTACTTGCTGCCGAGCATATCAGTCACTTTCGTCTGAAACATAATTGCCTCCTCTAAAGGGTTTATCTATTAACGCTTGCTTAATGTTATCATTTAACAAAAAAATTCTGAACCCATTTTTTTCATAAATCAATTGCCAGTTGCTTCCCATTGGTAATATATAAATCTTTGAAAGACAGATAGCGATCATCTACAATTCCTTAAGGACATGGCATGGTCAGCATCCCTCAACCTTCCTGAGATGAAGGTCTAATAAGTTAAAAAATGATAATATTATCCCAAATTCTTTTAAGGAGGTTTAAACATGTTTGATCTTTCCAAATTTTCTTTAGAGGGGAAAACCGCGATTGTAACCGGTGGTAGCCGCGGTATCGGTAAGGCTATTGCACTGGGCTTTGCCAAGGCCGGTGCAAAGGTTGTGGTAACCAGCCGTAAGATTAACGACCTTGAAGCTAACGCTTCAGAGATTAAGGCCTTCGGAGGTGAGGCATTACCCATTCAGGCCCATCTTGGAAAGATGGAAGAGATAAACAAGATGGTCAGCACCGTGATTGACAAATTCGGCCGAATTGACATCCTGGTCAATAATGCCGGCACTAGTCCGTCCATGGGTACCGTGCTGGATTCCGACGAGCGTCTCTGGGAAACCATCATGAACCTTAACATGAAAGGGCTTTATTTTACCAGCCAGGCGGTTGCCAAGGTCATGAAAAAGCAGGGTGGCGGCAAAATTATCAATATCGCCTCCATCGATGGCTTTTCCCCAGAACTTGGAGTAAGTGTCTACAGCATCTCCAAAGCTGGCGTCCGAATGATAACCAGGGCCTTCGCTTTAGAATTGGCTCCCTTTAATATTCAGGTTAATACGATTGCTCCAGGGCCGATCAGCACGAAGATGCTAAATTCACACTGGTTCCATCTTCCACCGGAAGAAGCCAAAAAGGAAAAAGAAGCATTGGCCAAAATGACACCCATGGGCCGCATAGGCGAACCCGATGAAATAGCCGGTGCGGCGATTTACCTGGCTTCCGATGCCTCCAGCTTTACTACTGGCGCCGAGATTGTGATCGATGGTGGGATTCTTCATGTTGGAGCCCTTCAGGCGCCTGTTACACCGGAAGAATAGAAAGGGTAGCGGAGCAGGGTAAAGACCCTTCTATTAGTATTCTATCACTATATTTCGCTGAAAACAGTTACCGAGGAGAGCATATAATTGTTTGCATAGGTGAAGTTTCACAATACCGGTTATAGCGAAATGAGGTCTTTTCAGAAGTGACTGCCGGGACTGAGGAAAAGATCTCATGTCGCTATTTCATTATATGACAACTGTTTTATGCTTCTCTTATTAAATGACATATTTTTTCTATCTGAGTATCCAAAGATTGTTTCTTATTGTTAATGGCTTGGAAATTTTTACTTATGAAAGTAAGGGTTTTATCCAGATCTTCAATCTTTGGAAAACTGGTTTTTATATCCTGGGGAACCTGGGTTTTAGAAAAATTTATGATGGAATCTAAGAATTTTTCTCTGTTATTTAATACATCTTTATCGTCCAACAATATTCTTTTTGAGTTCTTTAACTCTCTTATTTTTATTTCCAAGACCTTGATATTTTCTTGGACAGAGATACTTCTTTTATTTGTGAAGGGACTGTTACTTGAGCTAAAGATAAAGAAGCACTTAATAGAAAATAAATTGTAAAGAAAAAAAGTTTCTTCATAATCCCTCCTAAGTATTATACCATTAAAGTTCCTTAAATTTTATCATAATATGTTGGGTTTTGTCACCAAAATCCTGATCTCTACCTTTAGCCTTAAACTAATATCTGGCCTATTTATACTTGATTTCCATAACATTACCTTAAATAATACATACAAAATATTCCTTTTATCAACTCTATTTGATAATAGCCGAACATTAAAACAATGGAGATATAATTTATGAAAGTTATTGAAGGTGTGCGGTAGAGGATGTCCTGGCACCAATCCTAAAAAAGGTTGAAGAAGCCGTATTACTCGGATTGGCTTAATCCGTCCGTCAATTCAGCTTTTTTTAGGCCGATGATCTAAATTGCGTTCTAAAAGCTGCTCAAAGGCGCAAGCGTCAGGTTGTTATGTGGCCTGGCCCCTTGGCAATCTGGCTAAAGTTGCTCTTCCCTGGCTTAGTAGATCGGGTGATCATTTCAAAATTTTCGCGCCTGACGGCCAGAAGGACATCAAATGACAAGCATGGGTAACATCCACAACCCTGCCTTATTATGAAGAAGTTCAATGACAGCAGGCAGGCAGCGGCCTAACCTGCACTTTCAGCCGATACGCTTCGCGGCGCGGCTGAAGCACAATCCGTTGAGAATAAGAGGTAATAAAAAATGACAACAACTCGGACTTGTTCATATTGTAATAGACCTTACACCATTCCCATAAGACGCAAGGTGAAATTCATGCGTTTTTTTAAGTCTTTTGTATTTGGCATTTTTCTGTTTTTGTTGGCTCCGTGTTTTTCTGCAGCAACGGATCCATCTTCACATATCAAAATAGATGTTAAAGAGTTCCAACTGAAAAACGGCATGCTTTTTTTAATTGTGGAGCGCCTTACTACACCGCAGGTTGCCTGCCGCGTGGCGATACGTGCTGGCTCTGCACTCGAGGAGGTCGGAAAGACCGGTATAGCGCATTTACTTGAACACATGATGTTTAAGGGTACCAAGAATTTCGGTACTCTCGATCCAGAAAAAGACATGGAATTGCAGGTCCAGATTGAAGCGGCTTATCAAGTGGTCCTCGCGGAACAGCAAAAACGCAATCCCAATGAACAATTGATTCGAGAAAAAAATGCCGAGATGGAGAGACTTCGGGCAGAAGTACAAAAAATTTATGTACAACAGGCCTTCTCCTCCCAGTTAGGAAAAAATGGCGCTGTCGGAGTGAATGCATTTACCACCAAAGATCAAACCCAATACACACTTTCGGTCCCCTCTGATATGCTGGAACAGTGGTTCTCGATTGTCAGCGAACAGTTATTCGAGCCTTCCTGGCGTGAGTTTTACGTCGAAAAAGAGGTCGTGCAGCAGGAGTGGGCCTTTCGTTATATTAATAGCCCAGGTGGCGCTGCCTGGCTGGATCTTAATAACACAGCATACTCTGCCCATCCCTATCGGAATCCAACCATTGGCTGGAAATCGGATATGGAGAAATACAGTACTACCGATGCCATAGCCTTTCACAGGAAATACTACAACCCTACAAACACAGTCTGTGTGCTTGTAGGTGACGTGAAATTTGAGGACGCCAAAAGACTCGCAGAAATCTACTTTGAGCGATATCCCGCAGGGAAAAGAGCCCCTGAAACAGTAACCGCCGAACCCTCTCATCAAGGGCCTCGCCAGAGCATTCGATTTTTAAAGGGCGCTCGAACACCTCTTGTCAGAATCGGTTTCCACGGTGCCAATATGGGGACCAAGGACTTCTACGCGCTTGATGTGATGACCATGGCCTTGAGTCTCGGTCGAAGTGCCCGCATGACCCAAAACATTATCAATAAAGGTCTCGCCGTTGAGGCCTGGGCCCATAACCCCGACAACCGTTACGGCGGCATGATCATACTTGGCGGATCACCCAATGAGCCAGATAACACGAAGAAAGCTTCTCTCTCCGAGCAAGATAAACGCAAGGCCTATCTGACTGCCTGCCAGGAGCTTGAAGCCATGCTCCTCGCTGAAGTCGAAAAAATGAAAAACCAGCTTGTTTCCGAACGAGAACTTGAAAAAATCAAGAAACTCAACCAGCGTGCATTCCTGGACCAGATACGAAGCAATGAAGAGTTGGCCGGCACTCTGACAACCCTGGAGGTTCAAGTCGGCTGGCGTTACTTGAGCAACTACCTGAAGAGGATTTCAGATGTCACACCTCATGACATCAGGGAAGTTGCCAGAAAATATATTAGGACCGAGAATCAAACGAGCGTCTATGTCATTCCCGGCGGAAAACCAGATCAACCGCCAGGGACCTACTCAGAGGTAAGATCAGTTGGGGTGTCAAGAGCAACCAAGATCGCCGTGCCGGAAGTTTTTCATAATCACTCCATTTACCCGACACCAACGGGCTGGAAGCATCCGCTTTCTTTTTATCGTAAACCAAAGAAGATTGAATATCCAAAAGCCCAAAGGGTCTCGATCGGAGATACAATGTTGTTTTATTTGGTCGATCCCGAGCTTCCACTGATCGACCTGACTATCCTGGTTAAAGCCGGTGAGGTTGATATTGACGAAACAAAGACTGGCTTGACCAACTTGCTAAACAGGATCCTCCTAAAGGGAGGTACCCAGAATTACACTCCCAATGAGCTGGCGCAGGTGCTCGACGAGGATGCTATCCGTATTTCGGTGTCCATAGGTGATGAGGCGTCTGTTATCCATTTGTCGGTCATTAAGGAGGACTGGGATAAAGGGCTTACCCTACTAAAAGAGATTCTTGCACGACCTGCCTTTGACCCCTCGGTGCTAAATGTGGTCAAAAGCCAAGAAATAGTCGCCCTTAAACGTCAGGGTGGAAATGCACAGGCGGTAGCCATGCGCGAGGGAAAGATCTGGCATTTCAAGAACCATCCTTATGGACGAGATCCATTGCACGGTCTAAAGACCATCCCAACAATTACCAGGGAAGACCTTGAGCAGTTTATAAGAACCTACTTTACTCCCTCAAACATGGTTGTCGCGGTGGCAGGCGATATCACATTAGAGGAGGCTGTGACCGGGCTCAGTAAGTTCTTTGCATCACTCCCTCAAAACAGGGTGCCTAAACGCAAGATGGAGGATCCGGAGAAGACCACGCCTGTGTTAGCGCTTATCCCTAAGTCTGGCCAGGTTCAATCTCAGATAGTATTGGTCTTACCAAGCTTTAAACGCACGCACCCGGACTTCTGGAAGATAAGCCTTTTGATGAATATTTTCGGTGGTAGCGACTCACTCATGTACACGCGCCTAAGAGACGATTTGGGGCTGGTATATTCGGCCGGGTTTTTCCAGGCCTACAAATGGAATGCTGGGATGTTGTTTGGATTTATCGGCTGCCAGGGTAACAAAACGAGTACCTCGATCGAAGAGACCGTAAAAATCATGCGCTCGCTTAGAGAGACTGTCCCTCAAAATGATCTGGAGATCAAGCGACTCGATGTCCTAAATAGCTTTGTCTTCAATGTGGATACCCCGGCCGAACTCGTAGAAGTTTACAGTCGCTACCACATGAGGAATGAACCCTTGGATACACTTGAGAGAATCCAAGATGCCTATCTCAGTGCTACCGGAGAGGAGCTACGGCAACTTGCTATAAAACTACTTGATCCAAACAAACTGCAGATCTTTATTGTCGCAGACAAGATGATCTCAGTGAAAGGAAAAAATGGCACTATGCTGACACTCGAGGAAGATCTTAAGATGCTGGCTAAACGACTCGGCCTACCCTACAGAGAAATTGAATTGAGATAAGGGCATTTTAAAGGAGGGCAAAATATGGAATTAGCATTAGTACTACAACGATAGTTAGGTAATTATTTAGTTGACTTTTTTGATACTACGTT
>CAYRFN010000101.1:0-13553 GCA_964423495.1 uncultured Desulfobacteraceae bacterium | reverse complement strand
TATTTGGTTGATCTTATTATATAATATAAGCATTAAGCTGCAAATTGTTAAGAGGCACGTTTATTTTTAATTATTATGGTGCCGAAGGCGGGACTTGAACCCGCACGGGCGTAGCCCACTACCCCCTCAAGATAGCGTGTCTACCAGATTCCACCACTTCGGCAAGTGTATCCCTGATATTAGCGATTACCCTGGGCCTCGCCGGTCTGAGCCGGTGCCTCACTTCTTTCGGCAACCGGAGCCCCTGTTTGTTCAACAGCATCCATGACGGAAGAGGTGCTCGTTCTGCCAAAGAAAATTGAAAGGCCCAGCGAAGTCAACATAAATACAATAGCTACTACAGTAGTAATTTTGTGCAAAAGAGATGCCGCTCCGGCGCTTCCAAATACGGTCTGGCTAGATCCTCCAAAAACTGCTCCCATGCTTGCACCTTTGCCCTTTTGAAGAAGGACAATTAGGATCAGAGCAATACAAAATACCACATGTAGAATTATAAGAATTGGTTTCAATCAATTACCTCTCTTTTGAGTCCTTTATTTGCAAATATCTTCTTAAGCAGTTGATGAGGGTACATAGCTAAAAATTAACTATTTAGCAACAAAAAATCAAGTAAAACCAGCAAAGCTTAAATATTCCTTTCTTTCCAGATCATCTTTCACCAAAACGAATGATCTCGCCAAACGAATCAGCTTTGAGGCTCGCTCCACCTACGAGAGCACCATCAATATCAGGTTCTGACATAATTTCAGCGATATTATCCGGTTTTACACTACCGCCATAGATAATTCGGGTATGATTAGCCGTATCAATATCAAACTTTTTTTTAATCCACTCTCTGATAAAATAATGGACCTCTTGAGCCTGCTCTGCAGTAGCGGTCTTGCCTGTTCCAATGGCCCATACTGGCTCATATGCTAATATGGTGGAATGCGGCATACTTTGATCCAATAGAAAATTTTTCAACGAGATATCCAGTTGGGTCTTTATCACCTCAAAGGTCTGGCCTGTCTCTCTTTCTTCAAGTGTCTCCCCAATACATAAAACAGGAATCAGTCCCATATAGACTGCTGCCGTTACCTTGAGATCTATTATCTCACTTGTTTCTTTGAATATGTTTCTCCTTTCCGAATGACCTAAAATTACGTGCGTGCATCCTGCTCCCTTAAGCATCCCGCCTGATATTTCTCCTGTAAAGGCCCCGCTAATTTCCCAGTGCATGTTTTGGGCACCTAAAAAAATCCTTGAATCTCCAATAGCTCGTCTGACTGCAGCCAAGTTTGTAAATGGGGGGGCCACCATGACTTCCACCCCTTTAAGATCATTAATAATGGCTACAATGGCATTGACAAGCATTACTGATTCATCAATATCCAGGTTCATTTTCCAGTTACCGGCAATCAAAGGATTTCTTTTATGCATTTTCTATACTCCTAAACTATGTTTCGGGGTTTTAGCAAAGGTTTGAAATGTCAAGAGGAAATCAATATCAGGTATGTCTAAGAATATATGACCAAATGTCAAAATGCCAGGAATAAAGGGTTTTAGTAGTTTGCCATATAAACAGCCAAGTCTATCATGCGGCTTGAGTAGCCAAACTCATTATCATACCAGGCCAAAACCTTAACCAAGTCTCCGATGGCCATTGTGGAGAGACCATCTATAATTGAAGAGGCTGTAGAACCATTGAAATCCGTGGAAACCAAAGGTTCTTCACAAAATCTCAAGATTCCCTTCAGATTAGTTTCGGCTGCCTCCTTCATGACATTGTTGACTTCATCAACCATTGCAGGTTTGCTGAGCTGTACTGTAAGATCTACAACAGAGACGTTGGGGGTCGGGACACGAATGGCCATGCCATTAAGCTTTCCTGCCAGTTCTGGGAGAACCAAAGAGACGGCTTTGGCTGCTCCTGTTGTGGTCGGAATCATAGAAAGGGCCGCGGCCCTAGCTCTTCTTAAATCTTTGTGCGGGAAGTCAATTAAACGCTGATCCCCCGTATATGCGTGTGTTGTTGTCATAATTCCTTTCTCAACCCCAAAGTGGTCCAGCAAGACCTTACAAACGGGGGCAAGACAATTTGTTGTGCAGGAGGCATTTGAAACGATATGGTGCCTTTGAGGATTATATTCCTGATGATTTACGCCCATGACAATTGTGATATCAGGCCCCTTTGCTGGGGCTGAAATAATAACTTTTTTAGCCCCTGCCTCCAGATGGCCAGAAGCCTTTTCCCTATCCCTAAAAAGACCCGTACATTCAAATACCATTTCAATACCAATGTCGCTCCAGGGTAACCTTGCAGGTGCTTTCTCTGAAGATATCTCAATTTCCTTTCCATCTACAATTAATGAATGGTTAGTACTGGAGATATCAGCATCCAGGACACCATGGATGGAGTCATATTTTAACAGGTGTGCCAGGGTTGGAGGATCAGCAAGGTCATTCACGGCCATAAATTCAATATTCCCATTATTTAGTCCCGCCCTGAAAATAGTTCTGCCAATTCGGCCAAAACCATTGATAGCCACTTTCAACGCCATCTTCCATCTCCTCCTAAGTTTTAAGTCTACGTGTTCTCGATTTACTTTTCTCCGATTTCAACATTTTTCCTGCAAGAGCTATACTCCTTTTACCTGCCTGTTGAGCCTTTTCACCCAGTTGAGCCAATGTTAGTTTGTCTCGCTCCTGGGCTAAAGAAACAACCATTGGCAGGTTGACGCCAGTCAAAACCTCAACTCTCTCTTCTTCCAAAAAGGAAAGGCTTAGATTTGAAGGGGTTCCGCCAAACATATCGGTGAGGATAAGTACTCCTTGACCGCAGTCAAGGGCCTTTATCTTTTTAGAAATCGTTTTCAAAAGTTCTTCGCTTTCTGTTGTTTGGATAATAGAAATAGCGTCAGCTGCCTCAAGCCGTCCAAGAATTAGTTCAGCAGCATTTAATAATTCTTTTCCCAAGTCACAGTGAGAAATTATTAGCAATCCTATCATGATTTCCCTATAGATTCTTCAAATGTTTCAATATTCTTCGTCACTTTGAATAATCGTTTGATAACATTCTTTCCTGGTGCCAACCTCCATCAACTTCTTCCGAAAGGCGCTGTCTTTCAATACTTTGGCTATTCTTGCCAAGATTTCCAAATGTATACCGGAAGAATTTTCAGGGGCTATGAGAAGGAAGAAGAGGTAAGCGGGTTGTCCATCCATTGCATCGAAGTCCAGACCCTTCTTGCTCCTACCAAATGAAATCATAGGCTGTTTAACATTGTTCAACTTTCCGTGGGGTATGGCGACACCATCACCTATCCCAGTAGTTCCAAGGCGTTCTCTTTCCACAAGGACTTTTACAATGTCATTCTTGTTAATGGAAGGCTCATGATTTGATATCACTTCTGCTAATTCCTCCAAAACACTTTTTTTATCATTGGCCTTCAAATCAGAAATAATATCTTTTTCTTCTATAATTTCAGAAAGCTTCATCGTATCAACCCATTATTAGGTTTGTTGAATTTATTTAGTATGTTTATTTATACGAGTTTGTTGAGTTTAGAAGACGGGCATTAGCTATCAGGCTCAATAAGCCCTAAGTTGCTGTCACCTCGCCTGTAAATCACGTTTATTTCCTGTGACCTGGCATTTCGAAAAACCAAGAACCCCTGTTTTGAGAGATTGAGCTGTAAAGCAGCTTCTTCTGGATCCATTGGTTTAGCGGTTATTTTCTCAACCATAATCATCTGTTCTTCAAGTGCAGTTTTAGAGGCCTCATCCATCTGCTTACTCGCTGTTGTCATATCTTCACTTTTCACGTTTTCTGTTCGATGGCTTCTTATTTTGGACAAATGTCTTTTGACCTGTTTGTCAATCTTATCCATAACCTGATCAATGGCCGAATACATGTCTCCTGTTTCTTCAAAACCCTTTATCCTTACGCCATTTACGCTAAGTGCCACATCTGCTTGATGCCTGAATTTTTCAACTGTCAATACGATGTGTGCCTCCGCAGGAGAATCCAGATATTTATTTAATTTGGATAATTTCTCTTCCGCATAGGCCTTTAGACTTTCTATTGGTTTCGTGTGCCTGAATGTCACGGTGATATCCATAAAAATTCCCCCAATAGTATCTTATGAAAAGAATAGATCGATTCAAAGATATTTATTAGTAAATACATTTCCTCTTCCTTGAAGGCAAAATAGCCATTGACTCTCGATATTTGGCAACAGTTCGTCGTGCGACATCAATATTATGTTTCTTTAGCAAGTCCGCAATCTCTTGATCGCTAAAAGGCTTGGCCTTATTTTCCAATCCGATGCTCTTCCTGATCTGATCTTTTACGCTTTCAGAGGCAACAGCATCTCCATCAAACCTGTTGATCGAACTATTAAAAAAGAACTTCAATTCAAATAGGCCTTGTGGCGTATGAACGTATTTATTTGTTGTAACCCGGCTAATGGTAGATTCATGCATTTCAATATCTTCAGCAACATCACGAAGGACAAGAGGCTTGAGGTGGGTGATTCCATTATCAAGGAAGTCCTTTTGAAAACGAACAATACTTTCTGTTGCCCGATATATGGTTTTTTGCCGTTGATGAATACTCTTTATCAACCAAGCCGCCGATCTCAATTTCTCTTGGATATATGTCTTGGCATTCTCAGACAAAGGGTCTCTGCTGCGAAGAACATCTTTATAATAGTTACTGATCCGCAATTTTGGGAGCCCATCTTCGTTTTGCACTATTTCATAATTATCGCCTACTTTGAAGACATATATGTCTGGGATTATATAGATAGTCTCTTCATCCGAGAAACTCCTTCCCGGCTTTGGTTCCATCCTTTGAATGATAGAAACAGCAGTGAGGACCTCTTGGATCGTTATAGAAAGGCCTTTGGCAATACGATCGAATTTTCTGTTTTCAAGGTCCTTCAGATGATTTATTATTATCTTCTTAGCAATAGACCCCCCAAGGTTCTGGAATCTGGCCTGGATTAATAAAGATTCCTGCATGTCACGAGCAGCCACGCCTAAGGGATCAAAATTCTGAATTCTGCTAAGAGTTTCACACACTTTTTCCAGAGGAGATTTTGTAATCTGAGATATCTCTTCTAATGAGATATCCAGATAGCCGTCCTCATCCAAATTCCCGATAATATGAACACTAATCTCCTTTTGTTCCTCATCAAAATTGCTCATGTTTAGCTGCCACATGAGGTGGGAATATAGACTAGTCTTTGCAGCCGTAATACTTCCTACAGAAGGGATGTCTCTTTCCTCATAAGATGGTGCAGACCAGTCGGTATTATATTCCGATAGGTAATTCTCCCAATCCATGTCTTCCCGGTCATGTTCTTCTACTTTCACCTCTTGAACTTCGGAAATATCTTGCCCTAATTTATCACTCTCATCGTCGGTTCTGTTGTCTTCCTCAGACTCATCTTTGACTTGTTCTTCAAGTAAGGGGTTTGTTTCTAACTCAAGATTGATAGCCTCGACGAGCTCAAGCCTCGAGAGCTGCAATAATTTAATGGCCTGTTGCAGCTGAGGGGTCATGATAAGCTGCTGTGCCAATATAGGTGATTGTTTTAATTCTAAAGCCATAACTAAGTATTTGCTATCTTGAATTTCCTATTTAACAATTTGATTGCAAAGTAGTCGCTACCGCTATTTCTTTTCGCTCTTTTGGAAAATAACGGCCTTCACTTTTTCATTTTTTAAGCTCTCCACAACACTGCGATTTTCTTTTAAGTAGATGGTGATACGATCCCCTTCAACAAAATCATTCCCTTGTTTTGCAACCGGGTTGCCTGTAAGGACCATTTTCTCATCCTGCTGATAATATACGGCCTTTTCTGCCGTTGCCATTCCTCCCTGTCCTCTATTGATCTTTACCTGTCCAGTAGCAATAATCTTGTTAATCTTGGTCTCAACATCTCCCGTCTTTTCATTGGCCGACGAACTCTCATAATAAACAAGCATCTTTTGACAGTTCACAATAAAATCCCCTTTTTTGGCATTAACATCACCCGTAAATGTTATCACTTTCAGGCTGTCATTTACCTCCAGGGTCTTTGATCTTATGACCGTCGGCGTTGGTTTATCCTTTCCAATCTCTTTTTGCAAAGTCTTTGAATAAGCGGGGCCTGACAACGCGAATATAAAAAGGGAAATTGCAAGCAAAAAAAATGGAACGTATCTAAGCTTTTTCATCAGATCAAAGTCTCCTTTTTCAAGGTAGTTGTAACATCTGAAAATATTTTAAGCGTTTTCTTTTCCAAATCAACAAAAAGGCCTCGGCCCTTCACGGTAAAAAAAGGGCCGAATATCTCGACATGCTTGTCAGTGCTTACATGGCCACGCTTTTCGTTTATCAGTATATGCTCTGTGATAATCCTGTACCCGTTTTCTGAAAACCCTTCCAAATCTCCCCATAGGTTGATGTCTCCAGAGTGTTCGGAATAGTTCCCCTCTTTTCCCTTCAGTTTGAACCATGGCTTTTTTTCAGGTTCCAGTCTTAGATGGAAATTGTGGAAATAGATGGAACTCTTATCTTCGGAAAATTTAACTTCTCTGGCATCCAGTATCCATTTCACCCCCTTATCCGGGTCATCATGGGTATAATGGATATCTTTAAGTTTGAGTCCTTCCTTTGACCCTTCATTTTCAATGCGGGGCTCTTGAGCAACCTCTTTGCCAGATTTTATGAGATAAATAGCGACCACCGCTAGCAGGACACCTACTCCTATAAGTGGCCATTGTCTTTTTAAGAAACTTTTCATCGAAGGATTCATATTATATCAATGCCGGATTTATTCTGTAAAGCCTATTTTCCGCGTGAAACAGGGAATATTTCGGGCCATTTTTCTTGACATTTAAGGATCCATTCACACGCTTCTCTCACTGCCCCGCATCCACCTTTATTTCTTGTAATAAAATCAGCCGCTTCAAGAAGTTCTTTAACGGCATCAGCAACGGCAATACGTAGTCCTGTCTCCATAAACATATCAAGGTCAGGAAGGTCATCCCCCATACAACACACCTCTTGTTTCTTGAGACCCTTGTCTTTTATCAATTGTCTGCATATACCTTTTTTGTCAGTGATGCCTTGGTATACCTCTTCAATACCAAGATCTTTGGCACGATGGTCCACAATCAGAGATTTTCGACCAGTGACAAGAGCTACATCAATACCGGCAGATATAAACATTTTCAGGCCCTGTCCGTCTTTTACATTAAAGGATTTAGTCTCATCTCCTCGATCATTATAGGTAATTCGCCCGTCCGTCATAACTCCATCAACGTCGAGGATAAGTAACTTTATCTTAGCGGCCTTTTCTTCTATCATGGATTATCACACTTGCTATACTTCGCATGGCTATCAACCATATCCATAGATCACTGTAAAATGAAAATTATGTTTCAGGATCTTGTGAGATGATAGATATCTTTGAGCATTGACACCAAGGGCCTAAGCTCGAGCAGGGATAATGAATTTGGTCCATCGCAGAGTGCAGAATTGGGGTCAGGATGAATTTCTATGAAAACTCCATCAGCCCCAGCAGCAACTGCCGCTCTGGACAAAGGGGCCACAAACTCCCTTTGTCCGCCCGAGCATTCACCCTGCCCTCCCGGAAGCTGTACGCTATGGGTAGCATCAAATACTACTGGAAACCCGAATTCCTTCATGATTGCTATTGATCTAATATCAACCACCAAATTATTGTAACCAAAGGAGGTCCCGCGTTCTGTGATAAGAAGGAAGTGGTTACCGGTGGAAGTGGCTTTTTCAATGACTAATCTCATATCCCACGGGGAAAGAAATTGTCCTTTTTTAATATTAATTGGGAGCTTAGTTCGAGCAGCTGCCAGTATAAGATTAGTCTGGCGGCACAAAAAAGCCGGGATCTGAAGTACATCAAGGACCCTGGCCGCCTTTTCTACATCTTCGCTACTGTGGATATCGGACAAGACGGGCAACCCAGTTACTTCCTTCACTCTCTGAATGATTTTTAGCCCTTTATCTATGCCCGGCCCCCTGAAGGAATTTAAAGACGTACGGTTGGCCTTATCATATGAGGCCTTGAATATAATAGGAATATCAAGTTTTTCCTGCGTTTCTTTTAAAAATAGCGCAACGTCTAACGTCGTAGTCTCATCTTCAATCACGCAAGGTCCTGCAATGAGAAAAAAAGGGCCGTCCGGATGGATATTCAACTGACCAATTTTAATAGCACTTTTCATTTTTTGATTAGGATTCAATTAAAGACCTATGGAAACAGATATATGGTGTAAAAATCTATATTAAGTGCCAAACTAATGATTATTTTAATCGGAAGATCAATTGAAAGTCAAGAAGAGTGGCCTTTGTCAAAACTTTTGCTTGTCAGAGGAATGTATAAGCTTTATTATGCCCCTCTGAATATTTTTCAGGGAGGTCAATAAAGAATGGCACAAATGAGAGTATCAAAAACAATTAATGAAATCAATCGCAAGATAAGAGAAGGAAATGTTGTTGTGGTTACTGCCGATGAGATGGTACATATTGTCAAAAGAAAGGGACCACGAAAGGCCGCAAGAGAAATTGATGTCGTTACCACGGGGACTTTTGCTCCTATGTGCTCCTCAGGGGCCTTTATTAACTTCGGTCACACCAGACCAAAAATCAAAGCCTCCAAAGTATGGTTAAACGGGGTGCCCGCTTATGCAGGTCTGGCCGCAGTTGATTTCTATATCGGCGCCACTGAGCCTTCAAAGGATGATCCTTTGAACAGGGTACATCCGGGACAATTCAGATATGGCGGTGGTCATGTCATCCATGATCTTGTAGCTGGTAAAAAAGTTGATTTAATGGCAACTTCCTATGGCACTGACTGTTACCCGGCCCGTGAGATCAAAAAAAGAGTCGCCCTAGCGGATCTCCCTTATTCGGTATTACTAAATCCTAGAAATGCCTACCAGAACTACAATTGTGCAATCAATTTGTCTAAAGATATCATCTATACTTACATGGGAATCTTAAAGCCGAATGCATCGAATGCAAACTATTCAACGTCTGGACAATTAAGTCCCCTATTCAACGACCCTTACTACCAAACTCTGGGCTTGGGAACAAAAATATTTCTTGGCGGTGCCAAAGGTCACATTATTGGCCACGGAACACAGCATAATCCTGATGTCAAAAGAGGAAAAAACGGAATTCCCTTAGGTCCCGCAGGCACTATTATGGTTATGGGTGATTTAAAAAAGATGGATCCAAAATGGATTGCAGGTGTCAGCATGCTCGGATATGGGTGCTCTATTGCAATAGGCCTCGGTGTCCCTATACCCATCTTGAATGAGGAAATAGCAGGTTACACAGGCATTTCTGATGAAGATATCTTTACTCAAATCATAGACTATGGAGTAGATTATCCAAAAGGGGATACAACAAGCTTAGGCCAAGTAAGCTATGCGGAACTTAAAAGCGGAACAATCCGCTTTAATGGTCATGATATACCTACTGCCCCTTTGTCCTCATATGTCAGGGCCCTTGAAATCAGCCATATTCTGAAAGCTTGGATAGAAAAAGGCGAGTTCTTTCTTACTGAACCCCAGGAGATGCTCCCCACAACCCATCACTAATGAATTACAAGGACACGGGGATCTCTTATAAGAAAATGGCAAGAAAAATTCCTCCATGTTTGTCGAACGCCCCCCTAAAAGAGAACCCCTTGCCCATGTCTGCGCATATCGCACAGACAGGCATTCCCGCCTTATTTTCAAGGCGCTAAACATTTACGAAACCAGTAAGATTGTGGGCCGAAATCAGTATGAGAAGATAAGGATCAAATATCATTTGACTTTATGAAGTAAAAAAATTAGTCTCTTAGATTTTCTATCCCTTAATTTTATTTAGGCACTGACGGGGGAAGACCTGGAAAGCAGGGTTTTGGTCAGCAGGATGGGTCAAAGGCGGTCCATGGCAAGGATTATTGCGGACTAATAATAACGAAATCGGTTCTTGAGAAAGGAGGCATTATGCAAGCTAAAAAAATTTTTCTGCCTGAGTCGGAATTGCCAGATCAATGGTACAATATCCAAGCAGATATGCCCACACCCATTGAGCCACCAGTCAATCCGGGCACTGGTGAGCCTGTGGGCCCGGATGATCTTTCTGCCATATTTCCAATGGCAATTATTGAGCAGGAAGTAAGCCAGGACAGATGGATTGATATCCCGGAAGAGGTAATGGAGAAATATCTTTTATGGCGACCTACACCTCTATACAGGGCCTATAGTCTTGAAAAATATCTGGAAACTCCAGCCAAGATCTATTTCAAGAATGAAGGGGTGAGCCCGCCAGGGAGCCATAAACCTAATACTGCTATTCCACAGGTTTATTACAACAAAGAAGCCGGGATAAAAACAGTAACCACTGAGACCGGAGCAGGCCAGTGGGGAAGCGCTCTTGCATTCGCTGGTCACCTATTTGGACTGGAGATCAGGGTTTGGATGGTCAGGATCAGCTATGATCAAAAGCCTTACCGGAGGATTATGATGGAAACATGGGGCGCAAATTGTATTCCCAGCCCCAGTCCTGAGACAAATGCAGGGCGTTCCATCCTGGAGAAAAATCCTGATTCTCCCGGAAGTCTTGGGATTGCGATTGGAGAGGCTATTGAGGCCGCTGTAACTGGTGAAAACACAAAATATTCAATAGGCAGTGTCGTGAACCATGTTCTCCTTCATCAGACAATTAACGGATTAGAGACCCAGAAACAAATGGCCATAGCAGGTGATTATCCAGATATCATTATCGGCTGTGCCGGAGGGGGGAGCAATTTCTCTGGCAACTGTCTCCCATTTTGCAGAGATAAGATTAATGGTAAAGATATTGATATAATCGCTGTTGAACCAGCCTCATGTCCGACTATGACTAAGGCGCCCTTTGCCTATGATTTTGGCGACACGGCAGCGACAACTCCGCTTTTTGCCATGCATACCTTAGGGCACAATTTTGTACCGGCGCCGATCCATGCAGGTGGATTAAGGTATCATGGTATGGCGCCTATCGTCAGCCAGCTAATCCTGGACAATATTGTGCGGGCAGTTTCCGTGAAACAGCTTGAGACATTTGAGGCCGGGTTGATTTTTGCCAGAACAGAGGGATTTATCAGTGCGCCTGAAACAGACCATGCCATTGCAGTAGTTATCAAGGAGGCCTTGAAGGCTAAAGAGGAAGGGAAAGAGAAGGTCATCCTTTTTAACTGGAGTGGGCACGGGCTGGTAGATATGGCAGCCTATCAGGATTACCTATCTGGCAAGTTAGCCGATCATATATTAGATGAAGAGGGGATAAAAAATGCCCTGAGAGACATTGAGTCACTTCCAAAGCCGAAACAGTTCAGGATTGGAAGTATAAGCTAAGTTTTTTTGGGGTCAGGGCAACGCCTGACCCCAAAAATAAATAAAAATGACCAAGGATATTACCCCTCCAGAAGATGACTTTCAGATTAGATGCCCAAGGCTTGGCCATCAAATCTCCTTTTCTTATTGCATTAATGAGAATAATGGTCTGCCATGCCACAAATCACTTGACTGCTGGTATAAATACTTCCCTGTAGATGAATTTCTAAGCACAAAGCTCAGTAGAAAGGATTGGGAAAGGATATTTGCCCGACCACCAAAGCCAAAAGTTCTGAGTATTTTGGAATTAATCCAACAGGCCAAAAATATAACCAAAGAAAAATCATGAAGCGATTGGTCCCCAACCGATCTTATCTTAGGGCATCATGCCGATAACATAAAAGAAGTCCTATTGTCTCATATCATAAAGTTCCTATAATAAAATTCTGGTTTCTGTACCGTTTGGGGGCCGGGAACCTGTTCATAGTAAAAATCACAAATAGACATAAGGGGGGAATATGGGAGAGAAAATAGTCTGGGTAGATCGCTTTTTGTTATTTGTATCAATAGCTCTGGGAATAATAAGTATCATTTTAAAAGACGCTGATAAATCTCCGATCTACTTTTTGTTTGCATATGTCTTTTGGAGACTAAACAGTCATTAATCATGGCAAACTAAAACAATTCAAGACCCTAACTTGGCCCCAAGCGACCCGCTTCAGCTGTTGGCTATCATTTATATCTTACATCTCCGTGTCATTTATCATCAATATCTAATTTTGATGATAGCATACTGTCGGGGAGCTGTGCGAGTGGGTTTTTCATTCTTTATTCTGTTGTATTTTGCATCTCAATATCATAAGCTACCCCTCAAAAGTGTCGGCTAATATTATGTGCCCCTAAAAGAGGAGAAAATGAAATGGAACAAGTACTCAGAAGCCTCACATTGAATTTTTTTGGCAAAGGGAAGCACAAAATATCACCTGATAAATTTTTTGAAATGGAAAATGGTTTTTTGTTGGATGTCCGATCAAAAGAAGAAGCGGGTTCTATTTCGATAAAACTGGAATATCATTTAAATGTGGACTGCAAAAACATTCCGATCAACGAAATTCCGGATAGAGCTCATGAGATCCCGGAAGATAAATCGGTCGCTGTATTTTGCTCTGGAGTTACCAGGGCAGCTGTTGTGTATGCCTATCTGTTATCAAAGGGTTTCAGGGATGTCCGAATTCTTGAGGGCGGCTATTCTGCTTTAACCGATGCTCTGAAGCCGGGTAAAGTTCTTAAAGCCGTTCAAGGTGCTAATGAGGGCAATTTTTAAATGACAAGCTTAATTATCGTTGGCGTACTTATTTTAATTGTTGCTATTGCCATGACCATGGTCGGCAAAGGAGGCGGCAATTTCTATGTTGTAATTCTGGCAATAGCTAACATACCCATGCACGAGGCAGCGGCAACTGGTCAGTTTATTCTTTTTTCAGCATCTGTTGCGGCGATGATAATTTTTCAAAAGAATAAATCAGTATCGTGGGCCTTAGCTATTATAATTGGCGCTTTCGCAGCACTATCTGCATTAGGAGGAGGTTATTTTTCTCATTTATTCAGTGGTTTTTCTTTAAAACTGATATTTGCTGTTATGTTGCTAATAGCCGGAGTTGTAATGCTTATTCCTGTTGTAGAGAATCAAAATATTATAGAAAATAAACATTTTGGAATTATAAATATTAAATCTGGCGGTGAAATATATAGTGTTAACTTGTGGGTTGCATTGCCGATTACTATTTTAACGGGCTTTGGTTCTGGGATGGTAGGTGTGTCAGGAGGGTCTTTTTTGGTTCCACTGATGGTATTGGCCTGCGGTGTTCCGATGCATACAGCAGTTGGAACGGCATCCACATTAATAGCGGCAACTGCTTTTATGGGTTTTACAGGACATGCTATTCAAGGAGATTTTAACCCTTCATGGGCTATTCCATTGGCGATTATTACAGTGGTTGGAGGAATACTTGGAGGTAAATTGTCATTGAAAACCAAGCCAAGATATCTTAAAAAACTATTCGCCTATACGAATTGGCTTGCAGCTTTATTCATGATTATTAACGCACTTCACACAAAGGGAATCATATAAATGAGGGGGGCATAACAAATAAAGGATTAGTCCCGAGTCGAGG
>CAYRFN010000100.1:0-13704 GCA_964423495.1 uncultured Desulfobacteraceae bacterium | reverse complement strand
AAAGATATGTGCCCGATATTACAGAAGTTGTTTTTGGCAACTGTTAAAGATCAGTTTGGGCAAACTGGCATTTGGCCATCATGACAAGCGCGGCATAGTCTCTGGGGGTTTCTTTCAAAGCTGTCCTAAAGTGCATCTCAGCAGTAGGAAATTTTCACTCTATCATTGCCTTTTCCCCGTTTTGCATCTCTTCAATGGCCTTTTTCATACTTCGAAGCTTTACCGTGTAGTCCATGTAACGTTCTCTGTTCAGGGGAATGTTTTGTGTGCTCTTGTATTTTGTATTTGTTAGTTCTATGGCGGTATTGTAACGCTTGATGCTCATAGGATGAGTCGCAAACATCATCTCAATGGCATTAGGTTTGTGCCTGGAAATATCTCTGAGCACATCCATTAGGCCCACCATTCCTTTTGTATTATGACCGGCCCGGGCCATATATTCCATCCCCAGTGAGTCAGCCTCGCGTTCGTCATCTCTGCTGTAGCTGGCAAGCAGTATGCCAGTTCCGATAGCTCCCAGCCCTGCAGCCAGGGGACCGTACTTTCTATTTTCTGATGCGACATATGCCGTAATCCCGGCAACGACTGCTGCAGCTAATATGCGTTTCGACATCCTTTCTGCAGTATGACGAGCATTTACATGACCAATTTCGTGACCAAGTAGAGCCGAGAGTTCTGCCTCATTATTAATAGAAAGAAGAATTCCTCTTGTGGCGGCAATGCTGCCTCCTGGAAAAGCATACGTAATGTACGTAGCATTAACTCCCCTAAAGGAGTAAGGCATCTGTGGGCGGTGACTTAGAGCGGCCATCCTTCTGCCGGTTTGGTTGATATAATTATTTAGGGTTTTGTCTGAAAGAGCACCATAATCTGCAGAAAATTGGTGTGGTGAATTCTTTTTGTCAATATCAATTTCCGAATCTTCGGACAGCAGCATAAGTTGTTGTTTGCCAGTAACCGGGTTAGAGGCACACCCAATCACAATACCAGCAAAATACATTGAAGAAAGCACCAAAAAGTGCCGGCGCGTTAATCTTTGTTGTTGAGTGTGTACTGAAATGTCATTTAGCATAAGGACCTCCGCGGACTTGACGTTATGTCTCTGATATTCTGCCTTTCACGCTATCGAACTTCTTAGCAACAAGATTTTCAAATTCTTTTCCAAAGAATCGGCGGTTGTCTTGTAAATATAATTTGACACTACCCCAATAGTCACTGAGTTCATCAATATCACTGATTGTATCAAGCATACTATCAATCTCGGAGAGTTTTTCTTTTTTCAGGCTGTCTTTTCTCAATTCGTAAAGATCGTTAAGTCTGTGTTTCTGTTCCTCTGAAAAACCAATATCCAAAGTTCGTTCAAGGAGGTCGCTTACCAAATTATGGAGTTCCTTAAAATCCTTTATAAGATTCATCTGTTTTTTTGTCTGATTCAATATTATGTCCGTGATTTTGGTGAGCCTTTTTTCAAAGGAACTCTCTAATTGAAGTTCATAATCGTCCGTGTAGAATGGAAGTTTTCTTAGGGAGTGGAGACTATAATGAAAATAGTTTTTCAGTTGCTCCACATTGTTGATTGTATCCATATAAGATATTTTTTGGGAGATATTGACACGGCTTTGGAAATTAACAGAAATAACGTTCGGAAAGTATTCTTTCTTTAGATTAAGTCCGGTTTTGGCCTTAAAGAAGTTATTTAGTTGATACTTGTTTCTCAAAAGATTTTCTGTTGAAAGCGAATTTAGAGTGTCGTTGATGGCTTCATATCGATTATCAATATTCTTGCACATACCTAAGAAGCTCAGGCAGATTGGCTCGTCATTTGACTTTATTTTTTGAGTTCCCAATAGTCCTATTAAAAGGAGCTTAATCTGATTATCATAGCTTAGATAATTGCTAACATTTTCATATCCGAAGATTCGTACCTTATCGTAAACAAGTTGATTCAGGATGAAATGCCTTGTGGGTTCTGCTATATTTTGAAAGGTTTTGTAAATACGAAATGCCTCATAAATCTCCTTTTCAAAGGTGGCATATCCTATACTGAGAAAATTTCTCTTTTTATATATAAATTTTAGTGGTATGTTTAGAATAAGTTCAGCCAAGTCATGAAAATTAACATATTTAATACCGCGCAATCTTAAAATTCTTTCCATTGCAAAGATCATTCTACCGGCTTGAATGCACTTGGACGTGCTAACTTCTTCCCAGTTCCGAGATTCCAAATATTCTGAGGCTGTAATTCCCTCCGGGAGACCTTTTACTCGATAGTTTTCAAGTGCATAAAATAGATATCCATTCTGCTCAAAGATATTATTTAGTTTGGCTTCAAGTGTAGTTTCGCCATCAATAATTTTGTGGCATAGGATTCTTATCTGGAACAACCAGTTTGCAAGATCCTCAAGCATCAAGTCTTTCCTGATAGCGGACAACATGATAAAAGAGAACACAAAAAAAGCATCATAGATATCCTTTTTATTTGAATCGAGGATACCCTGTATAGAAGATAAAGAGAATTCACCTCGGACAATGTGATGCAGAAGACTATGGTGTTTTACCAGAAAGATTAGATTGGATTTTGATTTTTTATCAAGATGATACCTTTCAGCAATTTTTTCCTTTTTCAATAACAGGACTCCAGCTTGGGCAAGATCTGCAGGGTTGATTTCGTTTTTATATTTTTCTCTCAGGGCAGGCACTCTGCCAATATCCTGGAATATAAATGATTTGATGAGTGCGTCAAATATAAGTTGATTGCTATGCAGGCATACAACGATTTTTTCTAAATCTTTTATTTGTGATTCACTCACTCCAATAATACCTGTTGCCATTGGCCCAAACTCCTTTTGGGCCAACTTGTAAAAGAAGTCGGTATCCTGAAAGCTCTCTTTGTCTTGTCTAACTAATGCCTGGATTTTCTTTGTAGCAGTAATGATATATTGTGTGACAGGTGACTTCATATAGAGGTGCCAAGAGAGATCAAGATCTTGTAGGGCGGTAAATTCGGGGAGTATAAAATCCAAAAGGGATGGCGCATGGCGGAATAACAAATTAAGATCGTTGTATACCTCTTCTGGATGGAAGACTACGCTAAGGAAGTTGGATCTTAATTTTTCCCTCAGATTTTGGACTTTTTGAAACCAAAGTTTCTGCTTATTAGGTATTCTTAATGTAGAATTCATCTGTTTGAGGATTTGAAGATGACTTTGGCAAAAGCTGTTAAGATTTGAAAAAAGGGTTTCAATTTCCTTGAGATTTTCAAGAGGTATTTTGGAAATATTGCGCCCGGCTATTTTTTTGGATAAGGCCTCCAGATTTTTAATATCCTCATCCATATCTAAATAACCGATTTCAAGCGATTGTGTTTTGGGGTCTATTTTTAGTTGAAATCCGGTGCCCATGATAAAAGCTGATTTGTTTTTATAAAGTTGATCACTGAACTCTTCAAGAATATCAAGATCGAGGTAATTGATATTGATGGCTTTAGCTTCTTTTTCAATTTTTCTTACTCTATCTTCGATTTCTATGGTTTCTACATCAGCCAAAATAGGATTAAAATTAATGATCTCGCCACGCGCAACATTTACTGTAATCCAGAGAAGGATGAATATAAAACGACTATTCATTCTTTCAAAGATATGACCAGTTCCATGGAACTCAATGTCAACGAATTTTCTATAAAAAATCGGAAGTTGTAGAGGATTAGATTGAAGGTACATCTCTTCAAACTCTTCTACAGTATTCACAAGTTCAATTACATTTTCCACTCTTAAGAGCTTTTGACCATCGTAGTCAGAAAGGGATTCTTTTTCCATCGGACCTTTCTGTCTGAGTTCAGACCAGTTATCGAAGAATTCAAAGTGATTAATCATCATGAGTAGTTTATGAATGATTTTATTGTGTATTCCTCCTACAGAACTTACTTTTTCGTCGAGAAGTTCATCCCAATCCAGATCAGGATTAGTTGCAACTCTAACAGTTGATTCATAGAGATCAAAAAGTTGTGTAAGCTGTTCTTGGGACAGCTCGGATCCTCTGCTTGCTGCTGTTTCGGCCGTGGTCATCAATAGGCAGTAATTGAGCAGGTTGAGCGCTGTTTTGGGGTTATAGGTTCGAGCCAGGTCTGACACAGGTTTCAAGACCTTTTCATTACTTTTTCCAGATATAATTCGCCCTAAAGGAGTATGACCCAAGACGATGAAAAAGATTTCTTTTAACTCATTATAATTAAATCCAAAGAAAGTTAGGGCTTCTATATTTTTTAGGACTTTTGTTTTCGATCCCTCAATTCCATCAGGGTTTAGATAGCCCCTAACCCTTTCCAGTTGATTAATTTTGGATATTAATTTGATAAGATCATTTAGGGCATGGAATCTTCTGCTCTTATTCTCAAAAGGGTGCTTTAAACGATCAACAAAGATTTGTGGTAATGTTTTGAAATTCCCCTTTCTCAGTTTGTCTAACACCAGAAGGGTTCGAATTACATATTCGAATGAATCCTTATAATCGGCTAAGATGTCTGTAGAACAGCCGGCTAGGCCTGATTCAATCACATCCTGTTTGACTTCAGAGGCCTTAATCTTCAAAGGCTTCTTTTGACCTAAAAAAGTCATCATGTAATTTGGGGTATAGTCAGGGCAATAGAATTTACTTTCCCAATATGTTTTTACTGATTTTGGAAATAATGGCCTTAATAATATTTTCTCAAAATGGATCGAGAGGAGACTGGACCAAGACTTATTTTGATCATATAAGAAAGGCAAATCCATAAATAAAAAGTTGATATAAGGGAGGTTGCTTATCTGCTCAAGGGACAAATCTTCTAAACTTTTTCCCTCAAGAAGTTTATCTATAACCTCCTGTTCTACATAAAGACCGCTTAGATATTTTTGAAAATCGAAAATGTTGGCCTGGAGGGACTTATTTTTGGTCTTGTACTTCTTTTTGGTCTTAAAAATATGACTAAATAGTATAAAATTTTTTTCTTCTTGGACCGTTTTGAAGATAAGTTGTGTCGTTTGGTTTGTCTTGGCAGTATAATGGTTTGCTATGAAAAAAATTTCACCGTTAGGTTTGAGCAAATTGTATAGCTTCCAAAGGATATAAATTGAATATTGGTCCAGGCGTTTTTTGGAAAGCGTTTTTTGAGAAAGAGGGCCAAATTCTTCCATAAGAACAATTTCATAAAGATCCCTTGTAAGGATGACCAAATCAAAGGTTTGGTTTAGGTCTTGTATTTTATCGAGTGAATCTAAGACCACTATATGGTGTTCCTTGAACCTAAAGGAGAGCTCAGTGATAATTAAATCATCCTGGTGTGTTACCAAGCCTATCGAGTAATGTTCTTTTGAATATTTTTTTTTATGAAAACTGATTATTTTACTAATTTCGTCGATTTTTACCTTAAAGTGGATGAGTGTATTTGATATGAGATGAATGGGGATCAGGTAATAAGGTTTTCCATGCTTGGAGAATCTGGTTAATAATCCGATTTTTTTGTATATTTCGTTAAGATCCTTATAGTATTTTCTTATATCTTCAGGGTTTTCAAAGGTAACTGTCTTGAGTAATTTGACATCCTCTTGTATGAGGCGATCGTAGATCTCGAAAAGACCAAATCCGTAAGCATTTCCGCCAAACCTACTGGGAAGATAGGATGGGTGTTTAAGGGCGGGAAAGGTCCCTAAGGGAATATCAGAGGGGTCAATCGCGAGGGCCTTGAATTCCTCAGGTTTGATAAATCGAAAATAATCTTCTTGCCAAAGAGTTTCTTTGGGAAAAGAATCGGTGACGTCCATATAAATACCAGACTTTTTAGGGGGACCTTACTGAGGACGATGAATTATATAAAACTAAAGCCAGCGTTTGCGTCGTTTGTAGGCCTTCACATTTTTATAGGACTTCAACTCTCCTGAAGCAGCAGTACCTAAATAAAATTCCTTTACATCCGGGTTTTTACGAAGATCATCTGCATTACTCTCCATAACAATCTTGCCGTTTTCCATAACATAACCATAGTGGGCAATTTGTAGAGCCATATTGGCGTTCTGCTCAACGAGCATAAGCGTAGTCCCCAGATCTGTGTTTATTCGTCTGACAATTTGAAATATCTCTTTAACTAGGAGCGGGGCAAGGCCTAGGGAAGGCTCATCTAAGAGCATGAGATTTGGTTGGGCCATCAGTCCTCTGCCCATCACAAGCATCTGGAGTTCACCGCCACTGCAATAACCCGCCAGGGCCTTCTTTCGTGCGAGCAGGGCAGGAAAATAGTGGTAAACGAGCTCAAGGTCTTTTTTGTAAGGCTTACCCCATCGAGTGGCAGTCCCGACTCTTAAATTTTCTTCAACAGTCAGATATTTGAATTCCTGTCTTCCTTCAAGGACCTGGATGATTCCTTTGCGGGTGATTTCTTCCGGAGAGGAATTTTGAATCGGTTTCCCATCGTATTCGATAGAGCCTTCAGTGACTTTGCCGTTTTCAGGTTTTAGTAAGCCGGAAATTGCTTTCAAGGAGGTTGTCTTTCCAGCACCGTTGCTGCCGAGTAAGGATACAATTTGCCCCTTTTTGATGGTGAGAGACACGCCCTTTAAGACCTGAATCACATTAGAGTAAACAACGCTGATGTTATTAATGAGTAATCTAATATTATTTTCCATTTAAACCCTATATCAATAGGAAAATGGCCATAATCTGAAGCTGGAACGTACAATTCGCCAGACTTCAGAAATGCCCTTTGGTTCAAATATGATAAACAGGACAATAGCCAAGCCAAAGACAAATTCACGGAGCGGGGCGATTGTAATGGCCATGCCGGCAGAGGCTCTTACGTTCATTAGATACTCGGTGACAAAGCTCAATACTTCGTTCAATCCGACAATAAAGATAGCCCCGAAGACAGAGCCAGGGATGCTTCCAAGACCCCCGATGATGATCATAGCAATAAATTGTATAGATAACCACAAATTAAAGGGTTCTGGCGTGATGCTCATCATGTAGTAAGCGTAGAGTGCGCCTCCAATCCCTGCAAAAAAAGAGCTTATGGCAAAAGACAGAAGTTTGTATTGAAATATGGGAATTCCCATTCCCTCGGCGGCCCGATCATTATCTCGAATGGCGATGAAGGCCCTTCCGAACCTCGTTCGAACCAGGTTAACGGATACCCATGTCAGGAATACAAAGCAGATAAATATCACGTAGAAAAAGGTTCGATCATTGCCTAAATCGAGACCGAAAAGGGTAGTATTCGCAACGACAATCCCTGATGCACCTCCCGTAAGGATTTCCCACTGTACGATCACATATTCAATGATAAATTGCCCTGCTAAGGTGGCAATGCAAAGGTAAAGGTGCTTGAGACGAACCGAAGGCAACCCAAAGATCATCCCGACTGCGGCCGTCATAAGGCCTGCTATGGGTAAGGCAGCCCAAAAAGGAAATCCGGCCTTGGTAGCCAGGATAGCGGCAGTGTAAGCGCCTACCCCAAAGAAGGCCCCGTGGCCGAGAGAGATTTGACCCGTATATCCGATCAGGAGATTGAGCCCTATTGCGGCAATAGCGTATATTCCTATTGTATTCAGTATATAAAGCATATAGGGGCTGCTGATGAATGGAATAACGCCGAAAAGTAACAGAAGACCGATCAACATCCAAAGTCTGCCAAAGTCTGTCTCGAAAATTGTGATTTCTTCGTTGTATGATTTATTGAAATTTCCACAGAGGTGAAATTGAAGCCTACGCATGATAGCTCTACTCTCAGGTTCAGGTAAGTTAAACCCTCTCTATTTCTACAAGGCCGAAAAGTCCATATGGCTTTACTACCAGGATGAAGACAAGCACAATATAGGGAATGACCTCTCTCAAAGAAGTTGAAATATACCCGCCTGTGAATGTCTCAAGCAGACCAATAATGACACCGCCAATAATGGCTCCACCGATGCTATCCAGCCCACCTAAAATTACCACTGGAAATACCTTGAGACCTATCGAGCTTAGTTCGTGGACATTAATGCCGTTTATGATACCAAGTACTATCCCGCTCATGGCACAAACCAATGCTGCTATGGCCCATGAGAGTGCAAAAACCCTTCTTACGTGGACCCCAAGAGAAAGGGCAGCAGGCTGGTTATCGGCCACGGATCTCATATAGATACCCTGGGATGAGTATTTGAAAAATAAACCGAACAAGATAAGGAATAGAATACCAATGATAAAGGCGACAACATTGACAGCAGGAAATTGGATGGTTCCCCACTGCATGGAGAGAGCTTCTGGCAAAAGTGTTGGATAATTATGAATATCACCACCGAAGATAAAAAGCATGAGACCCTTGAACATTAGAGACAAGCCTACGGTCAGCATAATCACCTCAATCAGTGCCTCTCCTATCAAGGGCCGTAAAAAAAGGCGTTCAATAATAAAACCGAGGATGAAGCTCCCAATAAGAGTCAATGCGAAGGCAAGAATGATAGGCAGGTTGGCCCAGGAAGAAAGTACAAGAAACAGAAAAGCGCCTATGGCTAAAAGCTCTCCATGTGCAAAGTTAAGTACACTGCTTGATTTAAAGATCATCACAAAGCCGAGTGCGGAAAGTGCATAGAGAAATCCGAGTGATATTCCATTTACCAGAAGCTGAAGGAAAAATTCCATAGCGGGATTGCCTCCTCTACTAAACAGTTAGTATCTTAACTGTTGTTTCAATTGTTCCTACTGTCCCGTCTCTATAATGCACCTGACCAGTTACGGGCAATTCAGCCTTATCAGAATACATGGCATCGATAAGATCTTTATATCGCTCAAAGACAAATTGTCTCCTGACTTTGCCTGTTCTTGTTAATTCCTCATCATCTGCATCCAACAATTTATAGAGTAAAATGATTCTTTTAAGCTGCATGGGCTTGGGCAACTGTGTATTTACTTGCGCGACTTCTCCAACAATCATTTCTTCAACGGCTGGCTGTTGGGATAGATCGTTATAGGTGGTGTAAGGGATCTTTCGATCTTCTGCCCAGTTTCCAACGTTTCCGAAGTCAATGTTAATAAAACCAGTTAGGTATTGCTGTCCTTCGCCCCAAATAATCGATTCTTTTATATAAGGGCTGAATTTCAGCCTTGTCTCTATAAAGTCCGGCGAAAATGCCTCACCCTCCCTGGTCCTCATAATGTCTTGCTTTCGCCCAATAATAATAAGATGTCCGTCCTCATCGAGATAGCCCGCATCGCCAGTATGAAACCAACCATCTATAAGTACCTTGTCGGTTTCCTCGGGGTTCTGGTAATATCCAATAAAGTTAGATTTACTTGATACAAGGACTTCTTGATCTTCGGTGATCTTGATTTCAGTCCTGGGAAGACATACGCCCACAGTCTCGGGTTTAACCTCTTCGTCTGGCTGTACCTGAAAGATTCCACCTGTTTCAGTCAGGCCGTAACACTGTTTTAAGTTTAGCCCATTTGCCCTGAAAAAACGAATAACATCCGGGCTAATGGGATGTCCACCTGTGTAAGCTCCACGAAATCCAAGGCAGCCTATCCGATCCATAAGTGGTCGTGATACGATCTGTGTCGCAAGACCCCTTAGGATTTTTAGCCTGGCAGGAACGGGCCTTTTCTCAGATTCCAGGTCCACAACGGCTCCACCTATTTTTTGGGACAGGTTATAAAGAACTCGCTTGATAAATCCAGAATCGTTTATTTTGACCCTGATCTTGGAAGCGAGATCTTCCCAAAATCTGGAAGAGGTGATAATGACAGTTGGTCCTATTTCCCTGAAATCTTCCACAACAGTTTCAAAGGTCTCTGGAAAATTCATGGCCATGCCACCTGAAAGGGTGACCCCAATGCCCCACATCTGGTCTACGATCCAGGCAGGAGGGGTAATGGAAATCCAGTTGTCTCCAATGCCAATAGGTGCGGTTTCCAGCCACTTGCGGGCCATTTCAGTGAAATTTTTATATGTAAGCATAACCAGTTTTGGCTCTCCGGTGGTGCCTGATGTCATAAGCATCAGGGCGACATCACCCGGCTCCCCTTCCCAGAGTTCTTTGATAAAAAGTTCGGGCTGCTCTTTTTCTAATTCTTCACCCAGTTCGAGGAGTTGAGCAAAGCTGATTAACCAGGGATCATCCTTGTAAGTTCTCATTCCAGTAGGATCAATATAGATAAGGCGCCGTACATGGGAGAGTTGATCGCGGCAGGAAAGTACCTTATCGACCTGTTCCTGATCCTTGCCAAAGACATAAGCCGCCTTAATTCGGTTGAGACCAAAGAGTAACTCTTTGGCAACTGCTGAGGTAAATAAATTCATTGTCACACAACCGAGCGACTGGCCGCCTAATTCACTGAAAAGCCATTCAGGTTGATTGTCCAGGATGAGCCCAATGTTTTCACCCCTTTTGATGCCAAGTGAGATCAGGCCTAAGGCCACAAGCTTTGTATAACGGAGGTATTCCTTCCAGTTATAAGTCTGCCATATTCCGTAAGCCTTTTCCCTGATAGCTATATTGTCAGGCCCTAATTTTTCAGCTTGTCTTGAGAGGATCTGAGGGAAGGTATATTGATCTAATGAGGACAGGGTCTCTTTGTCGATACGATTAATTTTATAATTTGTCGCTTTCATATCTCTTAAGGCCTCAATTTCTTAGTCAATAGTAGAAGTATCTCCAAGATATGCCTTGATCACTTGTGGATGTTTTTGAACAAAATCTGGAGATCCTTCTGCTATTTTGATACCAAAGTCGAGTACCATAATCCTCTTAGAGATACTCATAACGACGGACATATCATGTTCCACAAGAAGCATGGTCTGGTTCCATTCCTCGTTCAGCTCCATCAAGAACCGAGCCATATCCTCTTTCTCTTCAAGTGTCATCCCTGCAAAGGGCTCATCAAGTACCAGAAGCTTTGGTTCCAGCGCCAGAGCACGGCCCAACTCAACACGCTTCCGCATGCCGTAAGGTAAAGAACCCACAAGCTGTTTCCTGAGGGATTGAATTTCCAAAAAATCGATTAGCTCTTCTAAGACCTCTCGATGATGGACCTCTTCGTTCCGGACGGACTTTGAGTAGAGAGATGCCCAGCCGACATTATAATTGCAATGAACATGTCGTGCCAACAACATATTAGAAAGTACTGTCATGCCGGGGAAAAGCTCAATATTCTGATATGTTCTGCCGATTCCGATCTTGGTAAGGTGATGGGCAGAAAGATTGGTTACTTCATCCCTGTTGAAAAAGATATGTCCCTCTTGGGGCTTGTAATAACCGGTAATGCAGTTCAAAAGGCTGGTTTTTCCTGCGCCATTTGGACCGATGATGGCAACCAATTCTCCGGTACTCACCGAGAGGTCAATCTTATTTAGGGCTATGATACCCCCAAACTTTAGCGTAAGCCTCTTTACCTCCAACTCGGCCTGCTTTTTGTATCGCCGGTCGGAGGCAAAGATGCTTGGTTCACCGCGAAAAGCTTTCACTCTAGGATCTTAACCTTTTCTTTTCCTGGTGCCCAGAATTTTGTCAGAGGTGTGTATGTTCCGTCTTCGTTGATTTTAACAATCCTTGCTATCCAGGAGGCGCTGTGGTCCGTCTTGGTGTACGTGACGTTGGGGAAGAGCCCGCCAAAATCTTCATTGCGAAAGGTCTCGAGTGCCTTATTTATGGTGTCGCCGTTGATTTTACCAAAGTTGGCATGCGCACGTTCAAAGGCCCTCTCCATAATCATGGCTACGACCACCCCTTCCCAATATGATGCATCAAAACTGGTCACGGTCTTATATCGCTCCCAGAGATTTTCCATTATCTTCATCCCCTTTGTCCCGTCAACAGGGAGACCTCCTGGGAACTGCATATGCATCCGATCGCGGATCAGGCCTTTGCCATTTTTAAAGAAATCAGGGTCGGTGGAGGTCCAGGTACCGAAGAATGGAACATCGTATTTAATCCGATCAGATGCTTTAAGGGCCATTATAATAGCAGAAGGCAGACACTGCATGAAGATATACTCGGCCCCATTATTTTTCAGCTTTAGCAGCTCCGTATCGAGATTAAGCGTCTTGGGAGGAAACTCTTCAATACCGACAATATCTACACCATATTTCTTGGCATATTCCTTGCTGGCCTCGTGGATGGACTTTCCATAGGCATTATTCCAAGTAAGGAGACCCACTTTTGGGGCCCCGCCCCCTTTATGGACGGCTTTAATATATTCCAACACGGCATAGCTGTCCATATCATAGGCACCGTAGGGAAGAAATGCATAGGCTACAGGGGGTTTGAGGATTCCTTGATAGGTTGAAAAATTGATGTTGGGAGTCTTGTACTTCTGGATAATAGGTTTTGCCATAATGCCTGATCCGGCATCCCAGGTGGCGATTATGTCCATTTTATCAGAGGTACAGAACTTTTTGACATACTTTACAGCTTCAGGGACCTTATAGGCATGATCGACAATAGTTAAATTAATCTTATTGCCGGCAATTCCGCCTTTCACATCATTTACATATCGAGAATAGTCCTGGAGTCCCTTGGCATGGAATTGACCCCAGGTGGAGGCCGGTCCTGTCAGGTTGATGATTGCCCCGACCTTTATGTCCTCGGCGGCGGCCCCTGTGATGGAAAAAGCGGTGAATAACCCTGCCACAGCTAACGTAATTATTGCCAAAACAAATGATTTGCGCATAATCTTATCCTCCTCGAGCTTAAAAATTTATCTCCTACCTTCTATAATATAGCTATTATGTTGAGTTATCAACACTTTCTAATTTTTTTGTCAAGAACAAAAGGAGCTTTTAGTAACTTATACAGAAAAATATTGACACAATCTCTAGGAAACCTTATTAATAGTATTATGAATGAATAATCATTCATCAATGGTCAATGTATGAGCAAGAGAAAAAATAAAGAAAAATATTACAAAATTATAGAGGCGGCCACCAAGATTTTTGCTAAGAGGGGCTTTCACCAAGCCAGGGTATCGGAAATTGCAAGAGAAGCCCAGATTGCGGACGGAACCATTTATATCTATTTTGAAAACAAGGATGATATCTTGATTTCTCTCTTCGAGGAACAGATGAATAACGTGCTTGATAACATGGTATCAAAAATCTCGGAACAAGATGATCCAATCAAAAAGCTTGAGAAATTTGCATTAACACATCTGCAGTTGATTGAGCGGAATAAGGATTTAGCAGAGATCATTCAGGTTGAAATACGGCAGAGCAGCAAGTTCATCAAAGAATACAAAAATGAAAAGTTTATCCACTATTTGGATTTGATTGGGGATATTATTCAAGAAGGCCAGGAAAAAGGGATCTTCAAAAAAGAGGTGATTCCGGGTGTAGCCAAAAGGGCTTTTTTTGGGGCCTTAGATGAAATGTCCAGGTTTTGGGTATTGTCAAGCCGCAGGAGGTATGATATCAAGACCTCTGCTAAACAAATAAGTGATTATTTTATAAATGGTATAATGGAATCGAGCGCTAAGAAGTTATCAGCCAGTGATTTGCCTTAAGTTGGGGAAAGAAATTGAAAGTTGAACGCTTTGAAAAACTTATTAGTGTGTTAGCGATTAAACAGGGACATGGGGTTCTCTTTTAAGAAAGTCGTCCCTCCTATGACTGGATCAAAAACCCCTAAGTGTTAACCATGGATCAGGTACAGAAAGGCAGGACATGGGGCTCTCTTTTCAGAAAACGAAAAACTGGTTGCTGGTTAT
>CAYRFN010000099.1:0-13863 GCA_964423495.1 uncultured Desulfobacteraceae bacterium | reverse complement strand
TCAAAGCCACACTGCATATATTAGTGCTACGGGTGTAAGCCCGTGGGTATCTACTCGTGAGGCATAGAACGTCACATATTTTGAGTCTTAAAAGCGCTGTTACAAAGAATCTTGGCTACAAGATATCCGTCAATGATATCAAGAAGTTTAATGAATCTGATGCGGATAAATTATTTAAAGAGCCTGGTGAATTCAAGCATCAAGTGGTGCACTTGCAACTTGAATTCACCTTCAAACCCCCAGATAACGAGACTTTATTTCCGCATTATCCTTTAACTCTTCAGGTTTAGATTCATAGACAATAACCCCTCTGCTCATAATATATACATAATCAGCAAGTTTCAGGGCAAAGGCATGGTTTTGCTCGACCAACAGCATAGAAAGTTCCTGATCCCTGATTTCTTTAATAACCCGTTCCAACTCACGGATCAATATCGGAGCCAGGCCCTCACTGGGTTCATCCAGCAAAAGCAAATCCGGGTTCCCTACCAGAGCCCTGCTGCAAGCAAGCATTTGCTGCTCTCCACCGCTTAAATTTTTACCCCGAGACTGGAAACGTGCACGTAAATTGGGAAACAAAGAAAAAACGTCATATAGAGACCAGTTTAAAACATGTCCGCGACGAACCGCTATATCCAGGTTTTCTTTGACGGTCAGGGAAGAAAAGATACGGCGCCCTTGAGGAATAAGGCCAATGCCCAACCTTGCAATGCGGTATGTCCCGAGGCGCGTTATATCCTGTCCTTTAAACGTTATTCTGCCATGTCGAGGCGGGTTGAACCCGATAATGGAATGAATCAACGTGGTTTTTCCGGCCCCATTCCTGCCGAGTAGAGCCACGACGGAACCCTTTTCTACCCTTAAGTTCACACCTTGAAGAATATGGGAGTCGCCATAATAGGCATGTATGTCCTGAACATCAAGGGAACCCATTATTCCGCCCCCATGTAGATTTCCTGAACCTGTGAATTCATTTTCACCTCGTTCGGGGTTCCGTAAGCCACGACCATGCCAAAGTGAAGAACCATAACCCTTTCGGCAATCTCGAAAGTAATATCGATGTCGTGATCAATCATCAGAATAGTGATGTCTCGTGATAGGTTGCCGATCATTTGGACAAAACCTTTGGCCTCCTCCAGAGACAGGCCGGAAGTGGGCTCATCCAGTAATAGGATAGACCTATCCTGTGACAGGGTCAGAATGATCTCCAACTGACGTTGTTCCCCGTGAGACAGATTACTTACAGGAATATCCTTCCTTTCCTCCATGCCCCACTGACCAAGGATTTCCTTGGCTTGCCCGAGTAAATGTTTGTAGGAAGAAAGAGGGCGAAGCAGATTAAATTTGGTGTTATCCAAAGCTTCCAGGGCCAGCACAATATTTTCCAGAACCGTCAGCTTAAGAAAAAGGTTGGTAATTTGAAATGTTCGGCCAATACCCATAGCCACACGCCGATGGGGGGAGGATTTCGTGATATCCCTGCCAAAAGCGGACAAGGCCCCTTCTGAGGGGGTGAGCATGCCGCTGATTAATTGGAAAAGCGTGGTCTTGCCCGCGCCATTGGGCCCTATGATGGCCAGTCGCTCACCTAACTCTACACTAAAGGAGACATCATTTAGGGCGTGGAGGCCTCCAAAGGATTTGGAAAGATTCTTTACCGTTAACGCTTCCAAATCGGCACCCAATTTCTTAACATTCGCTTGAATAAAACATACACTCCTTCAGGGGCAAACATGACGGCCGCCATATAGACAATTCCCAAAATAATCATCCAGTGTATAGTGTACGCACTCACATAGGTCTTGATCAATATGATGATACAGGCCCCTATGGCCGGACCGAATAGGGTTCCGCCTCCTCCCAAAATCACCATGATCAATACCTCTGCAGAAGTGACCAGATGAAATTCCGAAGGACTCACAAAACCATTGTAATAGGCCATAAGCATGCCGGCGATCCCGGCGAAAATCGCTGCTACGATAAAGGCGATATATTTATGAAGCCATACATTGTATCCCAGTGACTGCATACGCACTTCGCTTTCGCGAATCCCCAGCAGGGTATGCCCGAAGGCCGAATGCACCACCATATACATCAGGACAGTTGAAGCGATAATAAAAAAGAGTACAAAATAATAGAAGTGGGTCGCTTTTCCAAGCTCCAAACCGATAAAGTCAAAAACAGGCCGTGCGATTCCCGGAAGCCCGTCATCACCACCGGTCAAGGCCCGCCATTTGAAGGCGATACCCCAGAGCATCATAGAAGAAGCCAACAGAATCATCAGGAAATAAACACCTTTACTCCTCAGCACGATAAGGCCCAGGATTGCCGCCATTATTGCCGCGGAAACCACACCTGCGATCAATTCTATTCCGAAATTACAGCCGTTAAATACTTTCACGTTTAGAATGCCTACCACGTAGGCGGAGGTCCCCAGAAAAGCCGCATGCCCCAGTGACGGCAATCCGGTATAACCCTGAAGGATGTCGAGGCTCATTGCAAAAATTGAAAAAATGAGTATTAGCGTCAATAACCCTGTATGATAGGAACTAAGAAATAGGGGAAGCAGACCTAAAATAGCCAGCGAAATGACCACGAAAATGTATGGTATGTATTTTTTCATTCTGAGCCAAAAAATCCGCTGGGTTTTATTGCTAAAACAGCGACCATAGCGGCAAATATGGTAAATACAGAAAACTCTGGAATCAGGCTTTTACCAAAAGAATCCAACAGACCAATAAAAAGCGCCCCCACCAAAGCCCCCCATAGACTTCCCATACCGCCGATGATGATGACCACGAGAGCCAGGAGCAATATGTCCATATCCAATCCCGTATACAATCCAACAAAAGGCGCCCCAATCACGCCGGCAAAACCTGCCAACAGGGCGCCTAAACTAAAGACCAATGTTTTTACGACGGAGATATTAATGCCAACGGCCTGAGTCATCTTTTCATCGTCCACGCCAGCTCGAATAATGGCGCCATATTTGGTTTTTTCTTGAAACCACCATAGAAAGCAAAATACCATCGCTCCTATTACAATTACGGCAAGTCGATATTTTGGGTAGATAATATTCCCCATACTTATAGCACCCCGGAGAATTTCCGGTTTGGGAATAATCAAAGGATACGCTCCCCAAATCCATTGACATACATCGGTGAAGATAAGAAGCATACCAAAAGTGATCAATACTTGAGCCAGCACATCCCGAGCAAAGCGTTGCTGGAGTATTGCCCTATAGGTGAATAGGCCCAAAAGTCCGGTAACCAAGAGTCCGCCTAAACAGGCCAGGAGAAGACTATTGGTATGTTTGGCTATACTGAACCCTATATAACCGCCAAATAAATAAAAAGAGCCATGGGCGAGGTTGACGATGTCCATAACACCCAAAACCAGGGTAAGTCCCGAGGCCAATAAAAAGAGAAGTATTCCGAAAACTAAACCATTTAATGTCTGTACGATAATGACTTCCATCGCAGATTAACCCCTTATAAAAGGGTATACCCATCTGACTTTATGGTAATTGGCCCCTGAACCGTGCATCATATTACTGGCATCACAATCAATACAGCCAAAATCAACTTGATTTCCGGCCAATTGGCAATGAAAAGTCTCAATCAAAAGGATAATGCAGGATTCAGGAAATAACGTATTAAAACTACTTATTCCACCATTTCCAGCAATCTGCCTGACTCACCTTTCCGATCTTGTCGATCACAACATTAACCAACTTCCCATCCCGCTTTTCTGTCTTCACCACATATACATTGACGATCCTTTGGTTATACTGGTCAAAAGCAAGAGGACCTGAAGGCGTTACGATCTGCTCCACTACCCTCTTCATCTCCTTAGCTACTCGCGGCGTGTCTTCAACCTCGCCTTTCAAAGCCTCTGCTGTTGCCACAATCATTTTGCCGGCGACATAGCCATACTCGCTATAATGATTAGGAGGTTGGCCATATTTCGCTGTATAGGCCTTGACGAAAGCATGGTTTTCAGGAATGTCCAAGCCCGGGGTATAAATACTGCTCGCGATAGTACCGAGTCCAGCGTCTCCGATTTGATCTAAATAAGGATCATCACTTACAGTAGAGTAACCATATAACGGAAGTCGTTTCTTCAAACCAAATTCCTGAAGCTGCTGAACAAAGCGAACCCCATCCATTCCAGAAATAAAGCTGTAAATAGCGTCAGAACCTTCCGCATCAATTGCCGTTAAGAAGGAAGCAAAATCCACAGTACCTATTTTGGCATAGACCTGTTTAAGAAGCTTACCACCGGCTTCTTCAAAACCGGCCTTAAAGGCCTCCACAGAATGGTGTCCTGCTGCATAATCCTGCCCAAATCCTACCATTTTGCGGTGCGGTGTGTTTTTGTATATCCACTTTCCCATGGGATAATTACCCTGATCGGTCGTCTCAACAGTCCGAAAGATGTTTTCCCTGGCTTTTTCAGGTGAGGTTAGCACCCTGGTAAACGCACAGGGAATAATCAGAATGACTTTATTCTTGCTGATATAGTCGTGGATAGCCATGGCTACATGGCTAAACACCGGACCGACGATAAACTTTACGCCTTCTTTCTCTACCAGCCGCCTAACTTTGGTCAAGGCAACGGTAGGATTAACTTCGGCATCCTCCTTAAACACTTTAATTGCTCGGCCACCTGCCTTCTGCCCAACCTCATGAAATGCTAACTCTGCCCCCATAGTAACAGACTTTGCTTGAAGTGGAGCAGGACCGGTATAGGAGACTAACACCCCCACCTTAATGGCCTCTTTGTCCGCCGCAGGCGCACTTGAAACCGTTAGAAAAATAAAACCGATCAATAAAACCCAATAAACCAGTAACCATTTTTTCTTTGTGTCTGTCATACCCAAAACCTCCTTTCTGTTGTTAAGTGTACTTTACGAAACCCGGACATTAAACCCATACCTGCTAAAGCAGGTAGATTTCCGTTGGGATTGAATGAAACCTTCTCAATGAAGCCGGCCTTCCCGGGCGAGTCCTCGCCCCAAAACCTTTCTTATTGACCAATCGATATCATTCTATAAGGTTAATTCCTTAAGACTTACTAATGCTTTTAAGTCTTCAATCTTTAGACTTGGGTTATGTAAAAATAGGTTAATTAACATAAGCAGTTCATGAAAGACGTATACAATAACAGCCGGTAGACATCAATTAAATCCTGAAATGAGCCCCAGTCCAATCAACCACCCGTTTCCTTGTATGGGTATGGATTAATCGGTACCGGGATACTTGCCTCCTGACATGTACGTCTGCAGGATGTTGCCTTTCGTGATAGGCACCACCAGGCAGGAAGGATAATCCGCATTTCGATACACGGTGATTCTAGAAACAGACTGCCTGCGAAGGCTTCCAGTGCCGATCAGTTCCATGGGATTTTTCGGTGCATCGTCCACCGAGCTTATCTTGAGCCCGATCCTGGAACCGGCCTTAAACAAGTTGCCGGTCGGCATGATTTGTATGTCGAATTCATAGATCTCGCCAGGGGTCAAGGGTTCCGCTTTTGTGTGGGGATGATAGGGTTCCCAGGGTTTGGAGCGTTCCGCGTCGATTTCTCTATGGGAGCCCCGGAGCCACCCCTTGGTAAGAATCCTCTCATTTCCTTCGGGGTCGATTTCCAACAGCGAGACAATCCAGAATATTTCCGTATCGGTGGCAGAGGCATACAATTTCAATGTGATCGGCCCGGTAATCTCCGTGTTTTCCACTATTGGCGGGGTGCAATACATCAGATGCCCGCGCATCCATGGGGACTCCTCAAAGGAGTCACTGCCTTCATTGGGCCAGAATTCATGCTCAGAGAGAAGGCCGTCTTCATGGAGATAGAAGGGGGTCCACTTGGTTTCCGGCAAGGGCCACTCCTCTGCCTCCTTCCACTCATCGGTTCCCATGATGAAGAGCCGAATAGGGGGTTCATCCATAATCCCGGTTTCCATGCCTTTGACCCAGTGATCGAACCATCGAACCGCTTCATGCTGGAGCTGATATAGAGGCCGATCCAAGTAGATGGGCGGGCCGATAATCATCTTCTTCGGCGCGTTGAGATTCTCCCAGCTTCGAAAGGCACCGGCCAGATGTATGCCGTAGTTGGCCCAACATGCCCCGATATAGGCCGGTATCTTAATATTTTCATAGTTCACGGTCCGTTCTTCCCAGTATTTGTCATAGAGGGGGTGAAGGAACAGATCGGCGACAAATGGATTGGGACCCGCTTCAGGGTTCCTTAATAATTGAACAATCTCCGGAACGGTTCTCATGTCCTCATCCTTCAACAACTCGGCTATGGCATCCCGGTAACCTTCCTCTCCCAGATCGTTTTTGGAATAATTTGCCGGCCGGCAATTGGCGTAGGTCAGCGATGTCTGGCTCCAACCCAAAGGCCATCGATAAGCCAGGATGCCTCCACGATAGAAGAGATCCCGATAAAAATCAGTCGCTCCCCAGGGACAGAATATGGTTTTAAGAGAAGGCGGGTTCAACGCGGCAACGAATAACTGAATCCATGCAAAGTAAGAAACGCCGAACATGACCACATTGCCGTCACACCAGGGCTGAGTCGCCATCCACTCAATCACCTCATATACGTCCTGTACCTCTCTGGGTCCGCTGAAATCCCATTTGCCTTCCGATAGTCCGGTTCCCCGAGCATTGCAGACCACGTGCACATATCCCCGACGGACAAAAAAGTTCGGATCCCCGCTCTCCAGCGAGGCATTGGTCCTTTCCTGCCCTGGATGTTTCCATTGGGCTGTGGATATGGCAGTCGGTTTTATTTGACTCGTCTGGCCGGATTGATGGTAGCAATGGAAGCTCAGGATTGCCGGAAACTTCTCATTGTTGTCAGGACGGAAGACGTCACAGCTCAGTTTCACGCCCTCGCTTATCGGGATTTTCACATCCTTTTCAGCGACAATATTGTGCTTTCTTGTCGATGTTCTCCACTTTGTGGTAAACATTGTACCATTGTATTCTTCAAAAGCCATTTTCTACTCCCCCCTTTTTGATAATACGCGTTTTGGGTTAATAAGCTTTGCTCATATCCAAAACCCGCCAGCAGATCTGATAGCTGATGGATTTTTGGAAATTGAATAAAACCAGATTAGAAACCGCACCAAAAATTCGGGATCATCTTATAAAATTAATAAATCTTGATCGGAAAAGCCAGCCGAGTTAAACAGGCAAAGCAGAAGAGATCTAAGCACTTAGATAAAAACACCTGAGCCGAGATCTTTGAGAAATCAGTTTCTGTTGGGATTATCAAAGCCAAAAAAAAATAACCCCGAAAGTATTAAAAAAAGACAGCGATGTATCTCGTTCAGGGCATTCGCTGATTCATTTGTTAACAATAGCCTTTGGCAAACAGCTACTAAGAACAGTTGGTGGTATCATAATGTCTCAAAATTGTTGCCAATCTTCACAATACCAACTTTCGATTTGTATATGTATTCGGAAATTTTAATCGCATATAACTTGGAAAAATATTATACATCTTATCGATTATTTATTTGCCCGCTGTCAAGAAAAAATCCACCTTCTGTCAATAGCATTTTAAAATGTCCGATTCAAGATTTGATTGGATCCTTAGTTCCCTGAAGTCTCGTGATAGCGAAAAATATGGGGTCAGGTTTTGCATTATGATATTTTAAGGGTATTATGCTGATCATGGTCAGACCACTCAGAATCAAATTTCCAGGTGCAATCTATCATATCACTTCCAGAAAGAAATAGCCAGGCTCCTGGGACTTCATTATGCGACTGTTGCAGGATCATTAATAAGATAACGTTATAATGCAAGACCTGACCACAATTACGAGGATACAGTCCTGATCTTGGATCAAGAAATAAAAGGGTGAAGAACGTACCCTTTTACACAGCTTTCCTCACTCCCCCTAATACTTCCCGAAAGGTGGTTCCGGAAATTCCTCCACAAGTTCGATAACCCGCATTTCGCCGGATGAAAGCGCTTCGCCCAGGGCTTCCCTTAGGCCGGCTGGAGATTCCACCCTGCATCCCTCCACGCCGTATGCCGCGGCGAGCGTCACAAAATCAGGGTTTACCAGACTGGATTCGTATTCCTTTTTGTGGAAAGTCCTCTGGAGGTAGGCGATAACGCTGAAAGACCGGCTGTTGACCACCAGGACGGGGAATCCAATCCTGTGCCGCATACAGGTAGCCAGTTCCTGGGTGCTGTAAAGGAACCCACCATCCCCGATCAATGCTACGACCGGTTTTTCCGGGGAGGCTAACTTGGCCCCGGCAGCCGCTGCAAAGGCGAACCCGATGATGGACGCCCCCTTGGCAAACATCAACCCACCCGGCACGTGGCAAGGATAAAAATACTCCGCCCAGTACCCCAACTGGGTGTTGTCGACTACAACTGTACTTTCCCGGGGCAAAGCATCCCTGAGTTCCTGCAGATAGGCCATTTCAGGATGGCATCTACGGATTTTCACCTCCTCGTCTTCTCTTCTTAAAGTGAATTCACGGACCCGCTGGATTCGCTGTTCCATGTCTTGTGCAGGTTTGAGGCCTTTGAGCAGGGCGTCGACGATTTCACGCAGGTCACCTGTCAAAGAGATTTCCGTCGGAAAATTCTTCCCCACCCAATCGTTGTCCCAGTCCACGTGGATCAGGCGTGGCAGCGTCATGCCCCTTCTTTTTGCATCCATTTCTCTGAGCCGCGTCCCTATGGCCACAGCAAGGTCGGAGGATGATATAGCCTCCCGAATTACACCGCGTCTTGTGGCATTGCCGAGGGCAAGGGGGTGGTCATCCGGTACGAGGCCCCGGGCATTAGGTGTGAAGATGACGGGGGCTCCTATGGTTTCTGCGAGATCCGCCACCAGGCCTGAAATTCCCGCACGCACCGCTGCCGTCCCCACGGCGATCAGAGGACTCTTTGCACTCCGGATGAGCGAAATAGCCTCTTCCAGATCCGGGAGGGCTGACCCTTGGTGGTCCTTCCCGGTTACGGGAAGTTTTCCCGTCTCCAAGGGGCTTCTCAGCAGATCCGTAGGCACTTCCAGGTAAACGGGGCCTGGCCTTCCTTGAAGCAATGCCTCCAGGGCGTCACGGGTCATGGGGGCAACGTCCTCTTCGACCCGAACGGGGAAAACGACCTTCGTTATGTTTCGGAAAATCTCATGCTGGGCCTCCAATTCGTGGAGCGAGCCAACGCCTTTCCCTATTTTGCCTGTTGGTATGTTGGTTGTGATTGCGAGTACGGGAGAACTGCTCCCCAAGGCCTCCTGCAGCGCTGGAACTGAGTACCCCGCGCCCGGGCCAGTTGATGTTATGACTACCCCCGGCCTGCCGCCTTCCCTCGCGTATCCGTCCGCCATGTGGGTGGCTGTGGTTTCATGGCGGCAGAGAATATGCCTAACGGAGGGGTCTCTTCGAAGGGCGTCATAAAATGCGAGGTTGTGGATGCTTGGAATCCCAAAGACGGTGTTTACTCCAAACTCTTTGAGTATTTCAATCATGATATCTGCGACAGTCTGCATTAGCACTTCTCCCCTTTTACGTTCGGCAGGTCATTCCGTGATATCGCACATATCTTTTAATCCAGTCGCAGTATGCCCGCTCCGTGTTGATCGAGTAGTGGCGCAACCACATAATTTCACTTGTTTTATCCAGCAATTTACAGTTTTTTGATGTTGACATCTATTTCTTCCGTACGTTACCATACTAACATAATATATTGCTAATAGAGGAAAAGCAAATTTACCAGAAAATCCATCTAATATCAACTTATCAGGGCATATCGGCCTGATAATAAATATGTGAGGGGAAGATGAGGAGACAAGCATCTATACTCATCACAGTCATGAGCTTTGTCTTGGCAAGCACATTTGCATTCGGCGAGGCAAGATCGCCGCAACTAGTGATCTCAGCCTTCGTTGAAGCACTCAAAAAGAACGATATGAAGTATCTCGGTAAATACGTGGATCTCGACAAGGTAAAAAAACAGAAAAGGCATTGCTACACCCTTGAAAGGCTCAAGACACTTTTCGCAGACGTGGTCGTGTCCAAGATAGAGTGTTCAAAACCTATCTATGACGAGAAGACGAAGATAATCAGAGTCCGAATGAATAAACCGCTGTCATTCGGTTTTGAAATGCAGCACCAGAATTCTGTCACAGGCAAGGGGGATTTCTACCGGATCATTGGAACACACCCATGATGAAATAGTACACATAACAAGCGGCTGCATAAGCGACGTGGTAAACCACGCGCGTGAGCCGCAACCATTAGACAGTAAGAACCAATCAAAGAATATAAAATGGAGACATTTCATGAACATCAAAGGTAGTGTTCTTTCCTCCTCACAAAGAGAACGGATTCTAAGAGACATTTGGATTGCACATGATGGTAGGTGGTTTTTGAAGAGTGCAGGGAAACTTGGTTTTGATGTCGCTACTCAATTAAATTTTGTGGTTACAAAGTCATTTGGAAAAACAGAAATCAAGAGATTGCTTTCAGAAATTGGTGAAATAGAAATCAAATGTATTGAAGATTTAAAAGGGTTTTTGTTAATTGCAACGGATATTTATTGCCCAGTCGATCATCAATATGAATCTTCTGTAATCGACAAAAACAATCTTTCTGTAAAAGTCCTTCAATGCTATGTTTATAAAAATGTGAGTCTGGCAGGAACAACCGATATTCACCAATGTGCAGGAAAACAAAGGTTTAATTCATGGCTTGAAGCATTAGATCTTAAAGGAACCGTCTTAAATTCGAAAAACACAAACGACTGCAATGGAACATGCGAGTATATCTTTAATATTCAATGGTGAGATTAGTGTAAATGCTTGCTATTAAAATATGGCTGTTGACTAAAACAGAGGGTTTTCTCTGAACATTTTCAATAGCATTTGATAAAGATTTTTATCTCTATAATTAAACCTAAACTTGCATTCTTTCAAATGCAAATAAAAGGTAAAATCGGCTATACCATGGAACTTTTCTAATCGACGTTTTGCGTATGACCAGAAAGACACGCTGATGAAAACCTAAGAACGCTATTGACTATGGCTGGTTTTTGACAAAAAAAGAAGCTATTTTTTATCTATTAGCTACTTTATATAACTTTAACTTCCCACCTAATTGTAATTTTGCTAAATCAGGAGAAGGATAGGGCAGCAAAATAATAGGCTCCTGATCCATACTGCTGTAGCCTACTATTTTCAGCATTAAAGAGTAAGGCTCTGTTCCTGGAACATAAGCTCTTCTTTCTTCTAAAGGTGCTTCTAGAATTTTTTTTACTAATGATTCTCTCATATTCTGGAAAGGTACGGAATCCAATATCTTCGTCCCTTTAACATCCCCCATTTGTCTATGGTATTCTAAAATATTCCCTCTTAGCTCGTGCATCTCATGATTTCCTTGGGGCCATTTTAATAGCTCTTCAAAATTATCTTTAGCTAGCGTTAATTCTAATATATATACCCTTCTTTCTTTGGGCATGCATAAAATTGTTTCGCCATCCCAGTATACAGGTCTGCTTTTGTTAGGGCCATATTTTTCTGGATCAATTTTCTCTTTTTTCCTACTTTTCAAGTAAAATTTACTTAAACTAAAATGTAAATGTGGTGACATATCCGGTTTGAAAGTAAAACCATTTCCTGTGGCTCCTGAACGAGCGAAAATAGTATCTTGGGATAAGGCGGGCATAATCCAAGGCGGCCTGTACGTCTTGCCCAATTCTCCAACAAACACTTCTGATAAATGACCATGCAAAAGGTTGTAAATATAATCAGGAGGAAAACCTGGGCCTTTTACATGTGACGGTTGCAATACAGCATTTAAACTACGTCTATCATCATAATCAGTTTTAATAAAATTAGTTGGAGTAGCAGGCACAAGTGGAATTCCAACTGGCATCTTATGGTCAATACCCCAGTCAGTTGCTCCACCACTCTTATGCCCCTCAAAATCAGCACGCCCGCCATACTTATCAACAAATAAAAAATTTGCGCCATAGGTAGGGTCCCATTTCTCTCTTTCAGCTGTATCCACAAGAAGCTGTAGCATTGATTCTAAATCATCTGTTTTCTTTTCTGCAGAAGGTGGTCTTGCTAAAGAAGCTGGTTCTATATTTGCTACACAAGCTGGTCCTGCAATTGCTGCACCAGCTAAAACTGCACTCATATATAAAAATTCCCTTCTGGTTATTCCTTCCATCTTATTCCTCTTAATAGGTTTATCTTATTCTTTATTTATTCTTTATAAATCTTTCTATTTTTTCACTACTCTTTAGGTGCACTTGAAACTTGAATTCACCATATACTAAATAAGAAGTGGGGACAGGACTTGCATCATGATATTTTTAAGGTATTATGCTGTTCATGGTCAGACCACTCAGAATCAAATTTTCAGGTGCTATCTATCATAATTAATTTCAGACAAAAATAGCCAGGCACCTGGGACTTCATTATGCGACTGTTGGCAGGGTCATTAATAAGATAACGTTATAATGCAAGACCTGACAGCAATTTCATTTGCATTTGTTAAAGAAACTGCCTAATTGTATAAGGGATTTCATTAATTGAATTGAAAGGACCTTCAAGTAGGTGTCTCCAACCATTTTTATTTATCACATAGACTTCATTTTTTCTCTTTTCTACTGCCAGGATGACATGGAGGCCCGTGTCACTAAATTCATGATCGACCAAAAGGAGATATGTCTTTCTATACCCTGCTGCTTCCACAGCATCTCTGCTAAATTTGGAAGCATCCTGACAATTTGCAAATCCACTTTCATAAACTCTTTTAGGCGATTTCCAAGGACCTATATAATCCTCATCTTTAATCTTCATAGTATTATGATAATTCAACAACCTAAAATCACTACCCACCCTGCCACTAAGAACTGCTTCCTCATAACTCCACCTTGAACCTTTCATATCTCCCCAAATAGGCTTAACAAACTCTACAATGTCATAATCTTCAAATGGATTATCCCCCTTTTTGAAATGGCCATCCATGTACCCCCATAAAAGAGCTTGTAGGGGGGCACTGAATCTACAATCCCCCTCTCCAGCCAGAACCATATCTCTTATTGTATATACTTCTGGTGCAAAATTTCCATCGGCCTTTTTTATTATCAAAGTCCCTTCCAACCCGTCATTTTCATCGAAAGTTATCTGACCTTTTGACAGAAATTCTGATTTCTTAATTTCAAGTATCGCTTTATTAACATGCAACCTCACTTTCCCACTCTGGGGGAATGTAAAAGCAAAGGTTAAAGCGTCAGGGTCTTTTTTACCAGAATAAGATACCCAATCTAACTCACCCTTTTTAATCTCCTCATAATTAATTCTATCCTCTCCAGGCTCAAATCCCAAAGGCTCAGCACTAATCACTTTTCCAGTACGTGGATGGCCCCCCATATTCTGTGACCAACCACTCCAATCGCTCTTTATATTACTGTTACCTGTCCACTCCATAACCATTTTATAGGAGCCAGAGGGCAGTTTATCCTTTCCAAACAAATTTGAGGGTATATCCAACCCTTTTACCAAATCATAAATTGAACCCATAGCTTTCGCTTCCTGTGGATTAATCCCATCATTCAATTCAGGAGTCTGGGCAAACTCTAAAGCAAATTCAGGGCTTTTTTGATGCATCTGCCACAACAATAAATTTCCAAATTCCTGGCTGTATTGCAATGGATTAGCATTAAAGTTCTGTTCAATTGCTGCTATTTCAGCAGGCGTATATTGTTTTGTTAATAAATTAGGATTAGTATCATAAAGGCTGGGTTGTTTTGTAGCTGCGCATCCACTTAATGATGTTAAGGCATATGTAATCAAAAGTGCATATCCAGCTG
>CAYRFN010000098.1:0-13971 GCA_964423495.1 uncultured Desulfobacteraceae bacterium | reverse complement strand
ATCTTGCTGTGGCTTTTGAAATTAAGGGCACACTGATAACTGCCGATGAAAAATTTACAAATGAAATGGGGAAAACGAATCGGATCTGTCTTCTAAAAAATCTTGACCCTGGATCATAGCCATTCCATAATAAACAAAAACATTTTACCCATAACCCATATAACCCATTACTATGTCTCGCCAACCAAGACTTGATGCCCGCCCGGCAGTCGCCTGAGGCGAGCCTCCGATGGCTGACAGGCGCAGCTAATGGCGGGCAGGCCTGAACCGTGAACCCAATAACCTGAGCAGTTAAAGATAAGTCAATCAAAGACCCCTAATCAAACCCGAAAACGCAGTTGAGGAGCGATGTGTCCTATTTCAAACAAGAAAATCCACTAGATCCTTTTGATCCTGTCTAAAAACCATGCCCCGCCAACCCAGATTAGATGCCCCTGGCCTTTTACAACATGTAATGGCTCGGGGAATCGAACGAAGGAAGCTTTTCAGAGACGACAAGGACCGTAAATCCTTCCTTGATCGTCTGGCCGATATCCTGGAAGAAACCCAAACCCAATGTTACGCATGGGCCTTGATCCCAAACCATTTTCACATCCTTTTACGCACCGGCCTGACCCCGCTCAGCAAAGTCATGCGCCGTCTGATGACCGGATACGCCGTTACCTTTAATAAGCGACATAAAAGAAGCGGCCATCTCTTCCAGAACCGGTATAAATCCGTCGTCTGCGAGGAAGATCCCTATCTTTTAGAACTCATCCGCTATATCCATTTGAACCCTTTGAGAGCAGGTATGGTAAAAGATCTAAGAGAGCTCGACAAGTACTCTTGGACCGGCCATAGTGCTATCCTCGGTCGTCGCAAAAACCCACTGATCCCATATAAACCACCCGATTCTGGAAAAAGAAGTGATGATACAAAAAATAAATCCGCAATCCCCAATTCGAAATCCGAAACGAGTTTGGCCGAGAGGACAACTCAGGATGTTCTTCTGCATTTCGGTGACACTCTCAAAATTGCCCGGGAAAGATACCGACAGTTTATTAAAAACGGTATCAGACAAGGTAGTAGACCCGAGCTCCAAGGAGGTGGTCTGATTCGAAGTGCGGGTGGAGAAAAAAGGGGATTGGTAGGGCGGAAAAAGGAAGAGATGGAAAAGGGAGATGAGAGGATTCTTGGTAGTGGGGATTTTGTTATTCACGCTTTAAATAGGGCGAACGAACCATTCGAAAAAAGCGATAAAAATCCGATTTCTTTAGATGAATTGATAAAAAGGGTAACAAAAGACAGAAAGATAGACCTAAAAGATCTGCTATCATCTAAGCGGACACAGGAGATCAGCAATACCAGGGCAATTATCAGTTATTTGGCGGCGATCGAATTGAGGAATAGTGGGACAAAGATAGCGTCACAGCTTAGGTTGAGTGAGAAAAGTGTCAGCAGGTGCATAGAGAGAGGAAAAAAACTGCTTGACAAGCATGAGAAACTGATAGATTATTTACAATAAGATCAGAAGGTAACAACGTCCCCTATTATTAAAAAACTGGAAAAACTTATAAACAGCGGTTCCTTAGATTGATTCAAGAACAGATTTTTGGAACTTTTCTTTTTTCTGGGAAGATCAGATGAACAGATTTGGACTTATGGTTGTTGAGCATAACAGAAACGCCAATGTAACTTTCTAAAGGCAAAAGTATAGATCTGGTTGCGACAAAAATGATTGATGACCTAAAACTACAGGCAATCTCTGGCGTCAAATGGGGTGGAGTTTCAATGGGTGTAGTTACTACACTCAGGTTTATCACTCTGGCGGTATTGGCAAGACTTCTTTCCCCATCAGATTTTGGCCTAATGGGAATGATAATGGTAGTTATCGGTTTTGCTCAAGCATTTACTGATATGGGTTTAAGTAGCGCAATAATTCAGAGGAAGGAAGTACCGGAAAATCATCTTTCAAGCTTTTTCTGGATTAATGTGTTAACAGGGATTCTCCTTTTTGTTTGTGTGCTATTAATAAGTCCGCTCGCCGTTATCTATTTCAAGCAACAGAATTTATCAAGCTACTTAAGCGTTGCTGCTTTCATATTTCTGATTACCCCCTTTGGTCAAGTTTTTACTACTCTTTTAAAAAAAGATTTAAAGTTTAAAACATTATCGAAAATAGAGATCATGGGTACGGCTGCATACTCAGTTTCAGCAATAGGCTTGGCCCTGGCAAAGTTTGGCGTCTTAAGCTTAATCTTGGGTCAGGTTATTCGTAGTCTATTTACTTTAAGTGCCCTCCTTATTACTTATCGAAAAACCTGGCTGCCGCGGTTTCATTTTAGTATCAAAGAGATTCAAAGTTATCTTAGTTTTGGTGCCTTCCAAATGGGCGAAAGGGTGGTTAATTATCTTAGCGCAAATATCGATTATATCATCATCGGTCGATTTCTAGGTCCAGCGGCATTAGGTTTTTATACTTTAGCGTATCAAATAGTGATATTCCCACTAACCAAAATCAACCCTATTATTACAACAGTTGCTTTCCCCGCTTTTTCAATAGTTCAAGATGATAACTCCAGAATGAGAAGCGGATATTGTAAGGTCATTAACTATATTTCCATACTATCATTTCCAATGCTGGCTGGCATGCTTGTAGTTGCTCCAGAATTTATCCGATTAGTGTATGGTATAAAGTGGGAACCGTCTATAATACTCGTTCAAATACTTTGTCTGGTTGGCGCCTTCAAATCATTGGGAAACCCAATTGGTTCTGTCCTTTTAGCCAAGGGAAGGGCGGACATAGGCTTTTATTGGAATGTATTTGCCGTAATTATGGTATCATTGGCGGTGATTGTCGGAGTAAATTGGGGTATAGTCGGAGTTAGTGTTGCCATACTCATTTTGCAGATACCTCTCTTCTTTATTATCCAGCCTATTGTTAATAAATTAATAGATCTCAAGCTTAGCCAATACTTTAAGGCAATACAATCACCTTTCGTTTGTACTATTATTATGCTTGCTGGAATAATCTCGTTAAGAGTTGTTTTGGGGAAAATTAATATGCTCCCGCTTTTTATAACGACTCTTGTTGCCGGAATGATAATATATACTTTCAGTTATTATGTTAAAGATAGAGCAACTATTACCGAACTGAAGTCGATATTCAAAAGGAGCTAGTATGCCGGGTTTGATAGGTTTTACAGATATACATCATAAACACAATGAAGATATGCTATTGAATATTAGGGATCTTTTGAAACATTTTGATAGCTATATCGATGAGGATCTTTATTCTGATAAGTGTATTTATGCATCACGAACTCATTTAGGTGTAATAAATCAATGTAAACAGCCGTATATTTCTAACAACCAGTTTCTTTCATGGATAGAGGGTGAGTTTTACAACCAGAAAGAGTTAAAATCTATGTACAATGTAGAATCAGAAACTGATAATGAACTTTTGGCTAATATCTATAATTCAACGAGATCATTTAAATTCTTGAGAGATATTGACGGTTGTTATACGGCTGTGTTGTATGAAAAAAAGGAAAACAAGGTCTATTTGATTACAGATAGATATGGTTTCAAACCTTTATATTGGGGAACAATACAAGATGATTTAATGTGGTCTTCTGAGCTTAAAGGATTTTTAGGCAATAAAGATTTTAAGCCTGTATTAGACTGTCAAGCAATTGAAGAATTCTTCGACATCGGTTACCTGCTTGAAAATCGAACCTGGTTTGAAGGCATTGAATTAGTCCCGCCCGCATCTATTCTTACCTTTGATCTTAAAAAATCGAAGGTCGGAATTGAACATTACTGGTCCTGGAACGAGATTAACCCAATGAAAGGGGCTATTGACGAAAGAGAGTTGATTGAAGAATTAGGGCGGTTATTTAAGCAATCTGTACGCAAGCGTGTAAACAACAACGAAAGAATTGGCATAGCCCTTAGTGGCGGGCTTGATTCTCGTGCAATTTTGGCCGCTGTCCCCGAAGATTATAAACCTTTGCATACCTTTACCTTTGGTCAAGAAGGTTGTGATGATATAAAGATTGCCAGGAAGGTATCAAAGATTAAAGGTGCACAATATCATGCCTTAGAATTAAATTCGAATAATTGGTTGATGCCAAGAACTAATGGTGTATGGAAATCAGATGGATTACTTAACCTGTTACATATGCATGGAATTGAATTTTATGATGAATATAAATCATGTACGGATTTCAATTTAGATGGGTTTGCTGGAGATCTAGTTCTCGGTGGCTCTTATTTAAGGAAGTGTAGTTTGGATAAAAAGATTCATTCCTCAATGGTAAAGAATGTTACTCATTCTCAAATGGCAATTAGCAATTTCAATACCTGGTACATGATTGATAAAACCGATCCATATTTCATAAATAATCGAGTTAGGAGATTTACAAACAGTGGCCTTCTGTCGATTACTAAATTAATAGAGGTAAGAATACCTTTTTGGGACAATAAGTTAATTGATTTTGTTTATACTATTCCAGACCTTTTAAGATATAATAGTTACATTTATAATAAGATGTTATTAAGTACATTTTCACAATATTACTATAATATTCCATGGCAGAAAACAGGTTATCCCATTAGCTACTCTGAACTCCGCGGGCGGATTGTGCGGCTCAAGAAAAGGGTGAATAATAAAGTGAGGCGGGAATCTCAGAGATTTGGATTCAAGTATACAGATCTCAAGAGCTTCACTGACTATCCGGAATGGATAAGGGCTCAGCCAGCGAGGGCTTTCTTCGAAAAATTACTGTTATCCAAGAAGGCACTTTATCCTCAATTCATAGACGAACGTAGAATTCTTCATTATTTAACTGACCATATGAAGAGACAAAAAAATTACCATAACGAATTGTGCTTAGTCTTAACATTCGAACTTTGGCTACAGCAGGTTTTTGAAGGCAAATATCGAAGCGTGCCGCACTTCCTTTCCGAAACAGAAATTTGGGAGGAAGATACATAGCATGAAATCTGACAGACCTGTGGTTGCCCATATTAGCAGTGGGTTTTTTGAAATAACCGAAAGCTTCATAGATGCTTACCTTTCTCATTAAGAAAAACTTATGCGAGTATTCGACGGTGCTTGAGCGATCACGTCGTTTAGGCCACCTGCTGGGAAGGCGCACTCGCAGTATCTTGTGTGATCTAGATCCCATGTGGTGTATTTCTTTATCTTACGTTGGTTTTCGGTTTGAGTTTGGATTCTTGGCGAAAAAGCCGCCGAACATTCTCTGAGATGGTAGTGGGCCGTTTAAAGACGAAGGAGCTTAATGTTTGAAAGGAGACTGTTGAAACGGCGCATAGCACGTCCGTTCGCGGCGGTGATTCTTCAAAGCGACGACTGGGGATACGCGGGTTGGACCTTTGGTGAATCAGCCGCTAACGCTTTGGGATATGCTGAAATGGGCGTTCCCTACAGCCACTATGGGTTTTCTGGCCTGGAAACAGAGACGGACCTTGAGAACCTTTTCTCAGCGTTGGAATCGGTAACCGACGCGACCAGTTTGCCAGCGATAATGCAGGCTAATTACATCGTTGCAGCGCCTGATTACGACAGAATTACTGCGGTTAGAGGAAAAGAATGGTACGCGGTCGAACTTCCCATGCTACCCCCATACTGGCATCGAGACGAGATCGTAGGAAAGGCTCTGGAAGGTATTTCCAGAGGAGTTTGGCGTCCAGAATACCACGGCTACAGCCATTGCGATATACGACGCCTGTTGAAGTTAGTCAGAAGTGGTGGTCATCGAGCTCAAAAAGCGTTTGAGCTTAAATGTTTGCCGATTAGCGATGTTACTATTGAATGTGAATATGCTTCGGGTTCTGGTCCCTATGTCAAAAGGGGATTAAGCCAATTTCAGAAGCTATTCGGCTACCGTGCAGTTTCCAGCACTCCTCCTAACTATTATATTTCATGCTCTGCTTTAACTGAATTGCGCCGTGGTGGCATCAAAATATTACAAGGGATTGATAGATTTACTACAAAGAATATACTCATTCGATTGCTGATCGCTTTGCAAAAAAGAGCTTTTGGAGTTAGGCTTAAATGGAACCCCACATTATTTGAAAATTCTCCTCGCGATCTTGATTTTGAGCCAAGGGGAGGAGCTAACGACGGCCCGAGCGATGAGTATTGGGAGACAGTCTTATGTAAAGCACAGCAGCTACTTCATTATCATGGGTTAATCGGTATAAGTATGCACCGACTTAATGTCGTTCATCACAACAGCGGATTTAGCCGGGAGGGTCTGCGGCAACTCAATGCCTTGCTGCAGGGTTTAGTTAATAGCGTTCCAGGATTAGTTTTCCTGACAGACAAGGAATACCTCGGTCTGAAAACACATAGGTTTTGTATATCCAAAAGAAGAAATGCATTCATTATACGAAACTTTAGTCAAGAGGCCATTTTGGGTTATTTCTCAGATGGAGAGTTTCCAGGGCTTTCTGATGCAATCCGTTGCAACTCGAATCCGAATGTGATATGGCACGATCGTAAAGGTAGTCGTATCCGGATTTCTATCCAACCAGGTAACCATCTGTTTGAGCTATGACACGCAGTGCATTCGGAGAACCATATTGGTTGATAGATCGCCTCTTCCGCAAACAACTGATGCTTGTGAGTGACTACATCCGCGGCGAATTATTGGACGCAGGCTGTGGTGACATGCCGTTCCGGGAGATCTTAAAGCCATTAGTTCGATCTTATGTAGGGGTTGATAGAAGACAACGGGAGGGCATCGTGGTTGGCGACCTCCGGAATTTGGCATTTAATTCCGAATCTTTTGACACTGTCGTGTGTTTTCAAGTGTTGGACGACTTCCCTGAACCAGGTGAACTCCTATGCGAGCTTCATAGAGTGCTTCGTGTGTCGGGCTCACTAATACTGTCTGTGAATCAGCAGTGGCGCCTGCACGACGCGCCGAACGACTACTACCGTTATACAGCCTATGGGCTGCGACACCTTTTGGGTGCATAAGGATTTCAGGTAATAAGCGTCAATCCCATGGGCGGGTTATGGTGGTATATTGGAAACAGGTTAGGCATTCTGTTGTATGAAATGATGCGCGGGAGATTGATGCGGCTATTACGAAGACCAATAATCGGTGGTATGCATGTAATTGCTGGTCTTGTTTTAGACAATCTGCAATTTCTGCCAGGTGATACTCAGACGAACTTTGTGGTTGCTATAAAAACATAAATATTTTGATTATGTAGTGTAAAATATATAGGTTGTGTGCCGCAGTATTTTGGACTGGGCACCGGATTGCATGACTACATAAAAAAGGAAATACAATTCGCTAGTTGTGCGTGTATCGCCACATTAGACCCGACGACTTTGTGGAGGATGGACTGCAAGAAAATTGATCTTAAACCTTCGTAATCAAAGGTATGAACCCCAGAGCAAGCTCTGGACTCAAAAGGAAGCTCGCTTCGCTCGCATTTCTAACCCCGCAGCAGAGCTGCGAGGAATTCTTTGAATTAAAAGCAAAGGAATTTAACAATGAGAAGGTGCTGTCATTCGGGGAAGGAAAGTGCTTCAACAAGTTATGAAACTTGAGACACTCTTTAGCCAGGCCCGGTTTGTTCGGGCCGTTGTTGATTCGGGTGCTGGCAAGTTCACGGCGTTGACGCTAAAGGTTAACCCTGGAGACCCAGACTGCCGTATGCACACAATCGCAGAGCAGTGTCGATTTGGGCGGCGAAGGGTGCATCTTGGTCCATTCGGACTATATGCTAGCCCGGGTGTAGAAGACGACCTATTGGATCAAGCGCTTGGCCACATTATCCGGCAACTGGAAGGCATCCGGACTGTCAGTTTTGTATGGAACGTACGGTTTGACCACAAACCGCTGGCAGAGGGGCTGGCAAAACTGGGGATATCAGCAACCCAGACGATGACCCACGTGTTGTCGATTCGGGGTGATTACGAGTCCTCCACCTTTTCTGGCTTTAGCCAGACGAACCGCAATAAGATCAGACGTGCCAAGCGTGCTGGAGTTACGGTTCGACGGGCAGGCTGTTTGGAAGACATCCGCGCATACCACGCGATTCACCGCAAACTTGCTTCCTAGAAGGACTGGGTCAGCGGCTTTTATCCAATCGAGTTATTTTGTGAACTGCTGAAACTCAAGGAAGACGCACTGTTTCTGGTTGCCGAGGTAAACGATGTGATTGTGGCAGGCGGGCTTTTCTTTCGGGATGGTGATTCGTTACTTTAATGGCACGGCGCTTCCGACCGTGAGTATTCGAAGATGTTCCCCGCGCATGCGGTCCTCGACTACGCAGTCCAGTCGGCGTGCCACGAGAAGTTGGCGACGGTGAACTTCGGCTCCTCCGGTGGCATAGCCTCGTTAGAACAGTTCAAATCATTTTGGGGAGCGAACCCGGAACCCTGCTGGCACTTCCGTTGGAAAAATCCTGTTTGGGATTTTGTGACACGCATTAACAGACGCATTTCGACAAATGACTGACGAGAAGCGCAGGTTCCATACACCGCCAGGTACTTGAGGATTATGCACCATGAGAATAAGCAAATCGTGTAACAATCGCTCATTGGTGACGGGCGCTGGCGGCTTCATCGGTAGCTACGTTGTTGAAGCACTTTTGAAGCGGGGTTACGCGGTGCGGGCACTCGTTCACTACAACAGCCTCGGCAGATGGGGGCACTTGGAGGCGTTTGCCAGCCAACCCCATGCCCGGCTCAAAGTCATCGCCGGGGATGTGACTGATGCGCGGTGTGTTGAAGAAGCGGTTGAAGGATGCGACGTGGTTCTTCATTTAGCAGCATTGATCGGAATCCCGTATTCTTATCACGCGCCGGAATCGTATGTGACCACGAATATCCGTGGTACTTTAAATGTACTTGAGGCATGCCGTAAACTTAGGACGAAACGACTCGTTGTTACGTCCACGAGCGAGGTTTATGGCACAGCGGTTTATGCGCCGATTGACGAGAAACATCCGCTGCAAGGACAATCACCTTACTCCGCGACCAAGATAGCCGCAGACAAACTGGCTGAAGCCTACTTTTGCAGTTTCGGATTGCCAGTGGTCATCTTGCGGCCTTTTAACACGTATGGACCACGGCAATCGGCGCGGGCGGTAATCCCAACAATCCTTAGCCAGGCGCTCTCTGGCGTGGAAGAGATTCAGTTGGGCAATCTGGAACCCAAACGCGATCTCACCTTTGTGGAAGATACTGCAAACGCGTTCCTGCTCGCCGTGGAGGCCGAAGGGATTGAGGGGGAAACGATTCATTTCGGGCAAGGTGATTCAGTCTCAATGGCTGATCTGGCCATACGCTGTCTTGAAATTGTGGGTAGTACGGCTCGCATCGTTACTCAGGAGGAGCGGCAGCGTCCCGAGAAGAGCGAGGTGGATTTGCTGCTTTGCGACGCTTCCAAGGCCAAGAGGTTGTTGAAATGGTCGCCGCAGGTTTCACTTGAGGAAGGCTTATGTTGTACTGCAGAGTATATCCGCGAGCACCTGAGCGAATATCGTACGAAGGAATACATTGTATGAGTATGGCCAAGGCAGGGCAGAAGAAAAAAACGGGTGCAGCTTCGGGGTTGCGCGCGGTGATTCTGGCCGGCGGGAAAGGCGTGCGGCTCCAGCCGTTCACCGCCAATTTTCCTAAACCGCTTGTGCCGTTGGGAGATACACCGGTTATCGAGGTGCTCATGCGTCGGCTCATCAATTGCGGCATCACCGACATCACGCTGACGCTGGGTCACCTGGCTGAATTGATGAAGGCCTACTTCGATCATCGCCGGAAACTGGTCGAGAAAATTACATTGCGTTACGTGGAGGAGGAGGAACCAACCGGCACCGCCGGATCACTCACGCTGGTGCCCGATCTGAACGCCACGTTCCTGGTGATGAACGGCGATTTGTTGACGGATCTTGATCTCAATAAATTGGTCGCCTTTCACCGCAAGCAGAAGGCGGGGCTGACCATCGCGACTCACGATCGTCACGTAAAAATCGACCTGGGAGTACTGGAATTTGACCAAAATCATCAAATTACCGCTTACCTTGAAAAGCCGGTGAAAAATTATCATGTTAGTATGGGAATTTACGTTTACGAACCAAAAGTGCTGGGCTACATCGAAAAGGGAAAATATCTCGATTTCCCCGATTTTGTATTGCGGCTGCTGAATAAGGGAGAAAAAGTGTGTGCTTATCCAAGTCGGTGCCTGTGGTTGGACATCGGACGGCCAGACGATTACGCCAGAGCGCAGGAACTTTTCGCAGAGAAAAGAGAAAGGTTTGAACATGTCTGATTGGCGAATTGCACTTAGCGATCTTGATTATGGGCCAAGAGAGGAAGCGGCTGTCCTTCGCGTATTAAAATCCAAATGGCTCTCCATGGGACCTGAGGTCCAGGCCTTCGAGAAGGAATTCGGAGAGCTGGTTGGCGCCAAATATGCCTTTGCCGTGTCCAACGGCACCGCCGCCCTGCACCTGTCCTATCTTGCCCAGGGTTTAGGCCCGGGCGATGAGATTATCCAGCCTGCCATCAACTTCGTGGCAGCTGCCAACATGACGGTCGCGGTTGGATCAACACCGGTATTTGCCGATATTGTTGGCGTCGATGAACCTACTATAGACCCTGCAAAAATCGAGGGTCGGATAACCCCTCAGACCAAGGCAGTGGTCGTCATGCATTATGGGGGATATCTTTGCCGCATGGCGGAAATCAAGGAAATATGCGAGCAACATGATTTACTTCTAATAGAGGATGCTTGTCACGCCGTTGGGGCACAATATCTCGATCCACAGGATAGGAGTCCTCACAAGAAAATGGCCGGCAGCATTGGCGACATTGCCTGCTTTTCCTTTTTCAGCAATAAGAACCTCGCCACCGGAGAAGGCGGCATGGTCGTGACGAACCGGGATGACCTTGCCGAACGCCTCCGACTGTTACGTTCACATGGGATGACTACCCTCACTTGGGATCGCCATAAGGGCCATGCCCGTTCCTATGATGTCATTTTGAACGGATACAATTATCGATTTGATGAATTGCGAGCAGCGCTTGGAAGGTGCCAATTAGCGAAATTGAAAGGAAATAATAGGCGCCGGGAAGAGTTGGTTTCAGCCTATCGGAAGAACCTGAGTTCATTCCCGGGTTGGATAATTCCTTTTAAAGATTACAGCGGGGATAGCACCTATCATCTGATGGTTGCCCTCGCGCCAACGGAAGAAGTCCGTCTGAAGACTGTTGAAAATCTTACTAAGCAAAGAATCCAAACGAGCTTTCACTACCCCTTTTTGCCAGAAATGTCCGCTTTCAAGAACTATCGATCGCAGGGCCTAGCGCGGAGCGTCTCATTTGCTAGCCGAGTTATCACCCTCCCCTTATTCCCGACATTGCCTCTTCAACATGTTGAAGAAATCTGCGCGTTCATCACCCATGGTTCAAGATAATGCCTTTCCGAAAATGCATACAACCAAAGGTACTCATGATTGCAGCTGGGGATGATATTCACTCCCTTCGGCCATTGAATTGTCTGTTGGAGAGAGGGTGCCTAGTTATATTCTCAAATCGTTTTAACCCCTTTCCAGAAGGGCGAGCAGGCTTTAAATTCATCCATTTTCCGTATCCGAGAGGCGGGCGGGTGCTCCCGAAGCTTCTTGGAGAAAACATTGGCACTCGGCTTTTTCGGCGTTTGGAATGGATTACTAAGACACGCCTAAAGGCGTTATTTCGTCGAATTGACCCAGACGTCGTTCATGTTCACTGGGTAGACGATCGTGCATACTATTGTGCAAAAGCTGGACTCCGTCCGCTTGTGTTGACGGTGTGGGGATCAGATATTAATAATCATATTCTCCCTAATGCCAATCCTGCTTCCCGTCAGCAAGTAGGTGAGGCGCTTGCAGGCGCAGACTTGATTCTTACCGACTCAACAGATATGCCTAGAAAGTGCGCTGAATTGGCGGGAAGAGAAGTTCCGACAGAACTGATTACTCTGGGAGTAAACACGTATCGATTTCGCCCCGGATACACGCAGGGCGCACTGGAATGGAGGCGCAAACTGAGCATAGCGGCAGACGCCACCGTATTGTTGTCAATGAGGGGGTGGAGTCCACTCTACCGGCAGGAAAGTATCTTGGAAGCATTTGCAAGGGCTTTGCCGCGCCTCAGCTCCGAAGCGGTTCTGGTTTTTAAAATTCTAAGACGAGCGAGTACGGATCGCGGGCTTTACGAGGCAAAAATGCACGAATTGACCGAGAAATTGGGCGTGGGCCAGAGAGTGCGCTGGATGGAAGAAGTACCTATAGATTCCCTACCCGAGATCTATTCCTTTGCAAATGTGATCATGAACTATCCATCCATGGATGCGTTCCCGATTACCTTCCTTGAAGCTGCCGCTTGCGAGTGCCCGGTCATAAGTTGTCGGTTACCGGCTTATGCCGGAACGTTCGCGGAAGAGTATTTTACGTTAGTTTCTCCCGACGATATTTCAGAGTTTTCGGATGCGATCGTGAAGTTCGTAAAAAAAAGGGGCGCGGGATACCGTGAACGTTTGCCCGAGCTCCGGCGAATGGTGTGCCAGCAGTATGATGAAAAAATAGTGGCCGAACGATTAATAGACATTTATCGCAAGCTTTCATCCGTTTCATAATTGCTTTATCTACTATTGAGGAGATTTAATAAGTCGGAGGCAATTTAAGAGGCTTTATGGTTGACCGTTGCAAAGGGTACTTTGATGGTTCCCTGGAAGGACCGAGCTGATGGTAATGAGGGATAGGGTGTAAATCTGAGGGAAATTGTAAGGAGGGACAAAGAAACACAGCTGGAGAGGATTTTAGAAAATACTACTCCTGTCTGTTTAGGATTGAGTTTTCGAGGGAGGTGTAGGATGTAGAGTTACGTTACTCCCTCTGGATGAGATTAAGGATGAATTTTGGGACTTTTGGTCCTGGGATAAAGAGGTGGCGGGGTGGTGACTTATTGTTCTCGACTTTCTCTTTGAATGCTAAAGTGATCTTAACGATGAAGCGAGCGATCCGTTTGAGCAGGACAACGATAACAGCTATTCCTGTCCCGTTACAACTCCTGGAACATCATGTACTATGTATATGTCTTGCATAGCAAAAAGGATGGTAATCTCTATACCGGCTTGACGAGTGATTTATCCAATAGATTTGAAGAGCACAACAAAGGGTATGTGCCATCTACAAAGAACCGTAGACCCATGAGTCTAATCTACTATGAAGCATGCTTGAGTGAGAAAGAAATGAGACGAGAAAGGTATCTCAAGTCTGGTATGGGTAAGAAATACCTCAGGAATAGATTGAAAGACTGTCTCAAAGAGTTGTAACGGGATGAATGCAAGGATGTTAGCTCTTGGTCCACCAAGGACTCTTGGTTTACCCCGTAGATAAATCCACTTTTGATCACAGATATACTCAGCGAACATTGAATTTTCTAATACTAAACCTTGAATGCCTTGATTATAAGGCTTTTTAAAACATTGATGCGCAATTATTTATGACGCTGAGTATAGTTAACGACATGCAATAGTTCATACATAAATCAATGCTTAAAGAATAAGGAAATATCAACGGGGTTTATCTAAGATTTTGAGGTCCTTATGAAATAGAAAAGGAGATTAGTCATTTCCGGGATGAAAATGAATGAAAGGAACAAGTCTTGAATATAACTTATTCAATTAATGATGTACCTATACGATTAACATATGAAAGATGGTTCCACATTACTGAAAACCATGATGATTTGGCCAGTTATTATTTTGAGGTTTTAGAAACAGTTGAAAATCCCGAACTTATTGTCAGGGGCAATAAGGGGTCTTTGAAAGCTGTAAAAAGCATGGGGAAAAATAATAGGTTAGTGGTCGTTTATAGAGAAATTTCAAAAAGAGACGGCTTTATCATTACAGCATATTTCCTTGATAAAAGACCGAAAGGAGAGGTGATATGGCGACG
>CAYRFN010000097.1:0-14023 GCA_964423495.1 uncultured Desulfobacteraceae bacterium | reverse complement strand
TTTCGAGTACTTTTATTAGAACTGGAAAAATAATTACACTTAATTAGGGACTAGAGACAGCACTCCTGCCTCTGCGGCAATTCCTCTCTCTTGCAGCACGTTATCGTGCATCAGAGCGAGTCCTAAAGCACCGCCTGTTATCACACCACAGGTCGAACCACTTGCCACTATACCACCTTCCAGTCCTGTGAAAGCTTTCAGCACACGGTCTTCTCGCCTGCCTATCATGTCCTGGAAAACTTCCAGGGAAGCCAATGCGCAATTAAAATCCTTGATGAGGTAAAAGGGGGCGCTTCGTCCCCAATGTCCCTTTTCTTTATTGTCTATGGATTTTGTCATAAAGCACCTCCCAGCCTTCAATGTTAGTCATACTCAAAGATGATTGATAAAACTACATAATGCGGCGTTGACCAACAGCCGATTGGACGGACGCGAGCTTGCTCGCGGTCGGACGGGCGGATGTTTGGTCCAATGGCTTGTTAGCGCAGCGCTTGCGCGGCGCTAACAAGACATTGGACGAAGGCAACGCCGCATTACCGCGACACGCAAGTGTCGCGGTAACGGGCTCTTCAGCGGGCGCAGTTTTTCGCGATCCGCTGAAAGAGCAAGGTTAGCCCGTCTTTTGCTTTAACACGGTCAGTGGCTTCGGCTCCCGACGAACAAGACGTTTTTGCAATTTTTTTTGTAATTTCTGAAAATGTTGATAGTATTTCTCAGAATCTTGCCCGCATTCCCTATCTATCTGGTGCCTTATCTCCCGCACCTCTCTGACGATTGGATCTTGGGTCATCTTAAACCTCCATAAGTTCCTCTGGTGTACATATAATGGGAGTTAATATTCCACGAAAGGTATTTATTTCTTGAATTATTGTCCGGACACGTGCACTTAAAATGTGGCTGAAATTCCAGGATACAAGGAAATCCATGCCGTGGCATGTGGCAACAGCCAAATGAACCGCATCACCTCTGGCTTTATCGGGAATAAGGATTTTTTCAAAATATAATTCCGCAAGATCCCGTACGTCAGATGTGATCTCCAATACGGAAAATTCAGATATTTTTTCGAGCCGCAATTTTGATGCCGATTCATCTCCCCTTGAAGCCTCCTCAATTACAAGTGGTGAGACAAACGGAAACAACTTAGGAAGCGCATTCTCCCACCATTCCGCCGTAACTTGCTGATGGGCTGCGACAATTAAATCTCTGCTAGGCCGAGCAGCGAGGTAACTTACCACAGTTGTTTCTATATATACACTTTGTTTGGGCATCTCATATTTCCATTCACTGGGCTAACGCCCTGCGGATCACCTGCAAGTCTGGGAATAAACCCGAAGGGTTTATGGACAGACGCTGTCAGGTGAATCCGCTTGATGTGAGGCGCTTCGCGCCGAACAGCAAGGGGATGATATCCGCAGGGCGATGTTGCCGGCGCGAAGCGTCCGGCAACATCGCGCAGTTGAGCAGCATTAGTCTGTCTCAAACTGCTTGTTGGCGATATTGCTCGAATAAGACATCGAGCTTCGATCCCATTTCTTGATCGCATCTCTCGCATAGATATGTGAACCTCTTTTCATTTTTGGTCATGTTAAGATGATAATGTTGTGAACATGCGTCTTTGCCACAGGCCCAGCATTTGGAAACGGTAGTGGTTTGATCTTCTCTTTTTCCGCAAATATCACAATACTTTACTTCTACTTCTTCCTTTTGTCTCATTTTCCCTCCATGCTCAGCGTCTCATGTACGCTGAAGCGGCTGGTTGGCGATTAACTAAGCCAACGGGCGCTTCAGCCGCGCGGCTTTTTTGCGTCGGCTGAAAGCGCAAGGTTAGCTGCTCTCGTACCACTCCCTCCGGCCTATGAATTCCTCAGCAACAATATTAAACAGATCCTCAGACATAGCTTGGTCAAGCGCTAGGAGGGAATTCATCATTGGACCTTTCTGGCCCAATAACCGCAATAGCAAGCAGAGCATGATTCTGTGGACTTTCTTCCCTCTCAGCGATACAAGCTCTGTCCGAGCCTCCCGATCATCAGAAACGGAGGATTCTAGTAACTCGTGCTCACCTCTGATCTTGCCAGTCATGGCGTGCCACACTTTGGCGATATTCTCCCGGGATGTGTTTGTGGGGTGAATAGATTCTTGCCATTTCAACACCTGATCGTGCGAGATATTGTACGAATCGAGGTAAAAATCCATCCTATTCCACGGAAACTGTATCTCATTGACCGCCTTGAGTTCAGTGGGGAATTCCCACACGATACTTCCAAGTATTATGTTCCAAAAATGTGTGGAGGTGAGGAATAGCGCGTCCTCGATTCGAACACCATTGTCACGATTAGCGAGAAGTCTCGTGATTCCGGGATCCGCGGCTAACATCACCTTCTCCATGTCGAGAGCGGAAAGTCCGTTTAACTTGTCCATTGAAGATACAGTCTCTTCAATCGCCTTGCCCCAATATCTTAGCACTTTCTTGTCTGAAGGGCTCATGCCCTCTGGGCCCCATGCAGACAGCGCCATAGCACCCATGCTGAGAATGCCCAGCTTGATTATTGCTTCATGGTCCGACTTGCTATGTTGCAGTACAGAGAGTCGCAATTCCTTAGCGAGCACTTGGTACGCGGCAGGTGGCTCCTTCTGACGAAGTCTTATAACGGCTCGATTATGGGCGTCAATTGCGTCCCCAAACCTTGCGATACCAAGGAGAATAGGTATGCCTGGCAAGTTGTATGTTGATGTTCCTGTATATATGCAATACAGCTTGGGATCCTTCTTGATCTCCTCATATACTGCCTGGACAACCTCCAAACCTGATGTCTCAAACGTGGAGTCAAGAAAACAGTTCATTCCATACTCGTAATGATCCGGTAGCTGCCCGGATCTTCTGTAGTCCGCAAATGGGTCGCCGTGATTCTTCCGGCACTTCTCACGTGTTCTTGCATACATGTCCGCTATCTCGCTCTGCCTGTCGGCGTCTTCTGGCGTGGGCTTCTGCCCGAAATGGATCTTCTTTAAGATATCTTTAAATCTCATATGACCCGCCCCGATGGGCTTGACGCGAAGCGTCGAGCCCATTGTGGAGTTGAGTCGTAGGTGACGAGCCGTCGGAACTTTAGTTCCGAAAGGCGAGGAGCCTATCGATCTCGAACGGCTGGTTGGTTAGCCGCCTGCGGCGGCGCAACCAGTCGGATGAGAGCGAAGGCTCAACTCCACATTGGCGCCGCCGCAGGCGGCGCCAACGCCAAGGTTGAGCAGCGGCGAGATTAAAGATGAGAAAAAACGAAAATGCCAATATCCTTCTTAAAGCGACAGACTGTTGAGCGCCACGGCTTCTCGCCGTCTGCTCGAACCTTTTGTTAGGCTTCTCACCAAAATAATTGAATTTAAATGATTTAACCGTTGCTCTTTATAAAAAATGAAACTTATTCAACATGCTTCATAAATTCCCCACAATGTTTTGGCATATCTATATTTTCTGTATGACCTTCTGCAACGCATGGGCACCAGAGTTTGTCTATCTCAGAACCTGAGATAACACCAGGGCCTCAATGTACCACAGGCACTTCTTCTTCTGCTCCACATTTCTCACAAAGCAGTTTTGCCACTTTAATCACCTCCTTCTCTTCGGCCTTAAAAGCCAGTTCTGTTATTTCGTTCATGATTTCTAATGCACCCAGAGCAAGGCAACCAGGACCAATCTTACAGTTATTAGTGGTCTTTTGACACTCGCATTCTTCTTCAACCTCAATTGTATTGGCAATCTTCCCACATGAGTCGATATGAACCATTATCTCCTTCTTATCATCTTCCGGAATGGATGACTCATCCAGATCTATCCTCAACTTTTTTAGCCCCTTAATTACCTTTGTCCGGGCACCTGATAGGCCAATACATTTCCTGCATATATCTTCAGAGAAAGCCTGAAGCGTTGCCAAAACCACATCATAGCCTCTGAGTTGGTTTATAAAGTAGATAGCCATTTTTTCTCCTTTTTAAAGATAGTTTGGTGAAGCTGGCTCTGTAATGAAGTCCAGAAGCTTAACGGCTCCACTAGCAAAGCAACCAGCACCAATGGTACAATTTCCTACAGTCTTTTGACAGGGTTGGCTTTTATCCTGTGGCAGGGGTTCCATCCTCTCTATAAAATCATTCGCTTCGCCTTCTAATCTTTGCTTGATTTTCTCTGAAAGGGATGAATTGCCAATGCCTTCCTTTAACCTTTTCAACATTTTTTGGGATTTAATCACAGCAGCAGGCAGGCTACAACCATTATGACATATATCCCTATCCATTGCCTGAAAAGCAGCTAACACCCCTTTAAATCCTCTCAGTTGATTGTCAAAGTATAGCTCCTCTTCTGTTTCAGGCTCATCTTTAACTAAAGCGGCAGGTTTAATGGCCGGGCCTATCTTTTTAGGTATTACGGCTTCTTCTTTTTCCACCTCACCCTCTGATGCTATTTCAAGTTTCTCTATCTCTTCGATACAGAGCCTGGCTATCTGCGAAAGTTCTTCGGTTACCTTTAAGAGTCGCTTAGTTATGGTTAGGGCTCCTCTCTCTTCCTTCATATGTTCACCTCCTACCCTTTTAAGTTGTTCTGCGGGTGGCTCTTCTGGCTCTTCTATACCTTTAAGAATCTCGTCTATCTCCCAATCCTCAATCTCCTCTGGATGCTTCACTTTCCAGGTAAGGGTATAGAATATGGCAGAATTAGAATAGGCGCCTGGGTCGTAGAGCTTGTATTCTTTAAATGGAGTTGGGTTTTCCTGATAACAAGACCAAACCCCTTTCATTATAACTTCAGGGTCTGTCTCACCTATAAGGTCTATCAGGGTCAACTGTTCTCTAAACCTTGAAATAGCCTCCAGGGGAATATTGAAAAGGTAAGGTGTCTTGGCCTGAGAGCCGAGGATTGTTCTTCTTTCATCGATGCCGTTTTCCATCAATGCCTTCATAGCAGTCCCTGTATCATGACCGTCTACCTCATTACCACATACGATCAGATACCGTATATTGGGATTAGCTACAATATTGCAGATGATTTTTTCAATCCCTATATTTTCTGTCTGTAAAGTTCCTGAGAGGGCTGCCCCAGTTTCAATTGCTACCTTAACTAAATTCTCAATCTCTTTAGGGATGCTCTGAATTTCAGGTGGCATAGTTCCATAAGGTGCATTAAGCAAAACTAAAACAGCCACTGGCGAGTAATCGTTACCCCGCAGGTAACACCCCTTCTCAGGTGGGTAGATAGAAGTTGGCTGTATTTTCAGCATATTATATCCTCTTTTTTTAAATTTATGTTACCTTACGCAGTCAATTAAAAAGCATAACGTAAAAGTGAGCTGCGGGCCTCATACTTTTCGAGTCAGCAAGGCCCTTAACGATAAACCCGCCAGCTTCTTCCCGTCAGCTCGACTGATTGGTTGGGGCTTCCGCTTTACCTCGATGTGAAATGTTTGTAACTTCTGACCTGATCTATAGACAACTCCCATACGGTGGCTTGTATCGATTTACGGGGAAACGGCTCTGCTAAATCGGGCTCGGACCAATGCAGATCAAATATGCGATTCCAACTCTCAACAATTTTCCGGTGATACTCAGCTTTTGGAACAGGCTTCTGTTTGAAAAACGACAGACCTTGAGCCGCCAACTCCGCCTCGAAAACTTCGCCTTCATTCTCCGACGCGGGTAAATACCAATAATTGAGCACATAGTGCCACAGATCGAAATCGGACAACAGCGCTGCGCCTTCACAACAATTAAACTCAATCCTTATACCCTTTTCCCCTTTGCCAAGATGGCCACTAGCACGAAGGTCTGGCTTGCGCCTCTTTTCACCTTCCCATTGGTACCATGTCCACAAGGGAAGATACCATGCTTCCGGAGGGGGGCCAATGCGAATTTTCATCTGTTCGGCCATCCACTGATATGGCAGAAGCCAACTTTCTTCAATGATGTTTTCCCGCTTTGTCCGAAGAATTCCGCTGTTCTGAAGTCCTGACCAAGCCCTTTCTGTTTGTATAGTACAGAGGATCATTTAAATACTTTGGCCCCAACAAGTTAGTGTGTTGATCAGTCTATCCTTATAAAAAAAGAAAAGGCTTGACAAGCTTGATCAGGTATTTCATAGTGTTTTCTAACAGGATATCACTCAATATCGTCTAATAGACTGCATTCAGGATATCAACAGATGCTAAAAATTCCTGAAAATATACTCACTTGCTTTGGAGATTTCCTTTCAAGAAGGAATATCCCCATTACATCCCGTAATTATTATAAAAAGTGGCTACGATATTATTTGGATTATTGTTATAAATATCGACAAAATTTCTTAGATTCAGGAAGCCTCCCTCATTTTATAAATAAACTCAAAGAAAAGAAGCAAACCGGAACGCAACAGAAAGAGGCACATGAAGCGATTCGGTTTTTTTATAAATTGGCAGGGCAACAGGCTGAAATTATACCTGTATTAGCTGAAATAACACAACAATATAACCGGGAGGAGAAAAGGGTCTTCAATTCAAAACCCGCAATTCATGATAAAGGCCCATTCGTTGACGAATATAACAGAAAAAAATCAAAAAACAAAGAGCAAACTAATCAAAGCTGGGAGAAAATTTATGATGATCTGAAAAATGAGATAAAGGTCAGGCACTATTCACCCAAAACACTGAAATCTTACAAGATATGGGTGAGAAAGTTCCAGAGTTATACAAAGAGCAAAACCCCTGAAATATTGGAGACATCGGATGTTAAGGCCTTTTTGACTTTTCTGGCGGTAAATCAAAAAGTGTCCGCTTCTTCACAGAATCAGGCCTTTAATTCCATTCTTTTCCTTTTCAGACATGTCCTTAAAAAGGAATTCGGCAAGATTGACGGAGTTGTCCGGGCAAAAAGAAAACCCTATATCCCGGTTGTATTATCGAGAGAAGAAATAGAACAGATTATCAAGAATTTACGATATCCCTATAATCTTATGGTAAATCTTTTATATGGCTGCGGGTTGCGTTTGTCTGAGTGCCTGAACCTGCGGGTAGGTTGTCTTAATTTTGATGCAGGCATATTAACCGTTCACGATGGCAAGGGAAAAAAGGACAGGACAGTTCCTCTCCCGGAGAAATTGTATCCTGAATTGGAGTCTCACCTGCAAAAAGTAAAAAACCTGCACCAAAAAGATCTGAGTGAGGATTATGATGGCGCTTTTATGATGAACCAATTAGAGAAAAAATATAAAAATGCCGGCAAGGAATTGGTCTGGCAATGGGTTTTCCCGGCAAAGACATTAACCTATGTTTCAGATACAGACGAATTCAGGCGTTATCACCATCATGAAACACATGTCCAGAGGGCTATTAAAAAGGCAGTTATGAAAGCTCAACTCACTAAACGTGCCTCTGCCCACACGTTCCGTCACAGTTTCGCGAGTCATCTGTTACGGGCCAATTACGATATCCGGACGATACAGGAATTATTGGGCCATAGTGATGTTCGGACCACCATGATTTATACCCACACCATCAAAAGCCAGACCATTAAAGAGGCAAAGAGTCCGCTTGATTTCTGATTCTGTTAAGTAATGGGGGACACCATGGAAAGAAGGCCAAAGGGGAATCCAATGGTTAGGGCCATTGAAAGAGTGGAGGTGGAGACCAGGGTATCAATGTTATCATCTCAGTTATGATCTTATAACCCCAAAAAATTTAGAACCGAGGCAGTTTGATGTGTGATAGATGTAAGATAGATAGGCGGAGGTATTCCCATCAATACCGTAATTGAGCATCTTCTCTCGCTCCTTGACAATCGTTCCTGATATGTGTATATTAGGAACATTATTTCAGGGAGGAAATATAATGTCTAAGACACGCTTAAATATAAGCCTCGACCAAGATTTAGTGGATTTTGTTAAGGTGTACGTTCGGGAGAACCGAACGACAGTCGCCGAAATTATTACGCAATTTGTCCTCGCACTAAAACGCCAGACGCAAGGAGAGAGCATGGAAATAATCCTCTCCAATCCTGATTTTCACAAGGCACTAATTGATGTACAGTCCAGGCTCCGCAAAGGTACGGCCAAATGGCATACCTTTGAAGAAGTTTTTAGTGACTGATGAAAGAAAAATTTGAAAATACATTCTTAAAAGGCGTAAGAAAACATGCCGGCATAAAGAAACAGATTGAACAGAAAGTTTTACAGATTATGGAACAGCCGGTTGAATTTGGTGAACCTCTAAAGGGCAATTTTAGAGGGTTTTATTCCTGTGCTGTCAAACGCAACCTCATCATTATCTATCTGTATTGTGCCGCCTGTCGCAAAAAGGGAGACGCGGAGTTTGTAGCCTGTTCTGATTGTTCAAATACCTCCGATGATACTATTAAATTTGTATTATTGGGGCCCTATGACGAAGTTTATAGCACTAAATAATTCCCATTGTTTTAGCTATTTAACATTTAAGGGTCATCTCCAAAAGGATTGGTGATTTCCAAAGGATTCAGGGGATCGAGGGGTCCAGGGAGAAGAATCAACAGTGTTAAAAATATCTAACCAGGTATCTATCCCTGATAGTGAAATCGAGATCAGCGCTATTCGCGCCCAGGGGCCGGGAGGCCAGAACGTAAATAAGGTTTCCACCGCGGTACACTTGCGTTTTGACATTAGGGCTTCATCGCTTCCCGATTTCTATAAAGAGAGGCTTTTGACGTTGAAAGACCAGCGCCTTACAAAAGAGGGAGTGATTGTTATTAAGGCCCAGCAGTACCGCAGCCAGGAAAGCAACAGGGAGGCTGCATTGATCCGGCTCCAAGAGCTTATAAAAAGTGTTGCACTAATTCGCAAAAAGCGAAGATCCACTAAACCGACACAAAGCTCTCAGGAAAGACGTTTAGATCAAAAAAGCAAAAGAGGGAGAGTTAAGGTCTTAAGAGAAAAGGTCAGCTATTGATTATACAGTTAGAGGTCTTGGTGAGGTTTTCCCGAATAGGAGGTAGGTTTTGGAATTAGGATTATTTGCTGTCATCCGTATTATACTCTTCATTCTATTAACTATTCTTTTAATTGTTTTTTCCTGGCGGTCTTTACACAATCCGAGATATCATGGTTTTTATAGGTTTTTTGTGTTTGAAGGAAGTTTGATACTCATTCTGCTTAATATCCCATTCTGGTTAAAAAGCCCATTTTCTCCGCTTCAATTGATTTCGTGGACTTTTCTCTTATTTTCTATCCTGATCGTAGTTCAGGGATTTTATTTACTCCGGAAATTGGGAGGTTCCGGGGGTAGAGAAATAAGTTCGGAAAATCGTGATTTCGAAAATACCGTCAACCTTGTAACAGATGGTATCTATAAATATATTAGACATCCCATGTATAGTTCCCTGCTATTTTTGGCTTGGGGAGTTTTCTTAAAGCACATAACCATCTATGGGATTTTGGCTGTTTTGATTACGACAGCTCTTTTGGTGGCTACGGCAAAAATTGAAGAGCGGGAAAATATATTATTCTTTGGTCCGAGCTATGAGGAATATATCAAAAGGACAAAAATGTTCATTCCTTATTTGTTTTAAGATCAAGGGCCTAACCACTTTCACATAGGGAGTTTTTTTTGGATGCCTCAGCCGCTATATGTAATCATCGACAAGAACGGATAGAAGCACGGCAAAGCCGACCGTATACGTGAAAGCCAGCACGATTTCGCTCAGAGGGTACCCACTTGCGGTCATCAGCCCGGCAGCACAGATTTTTAATATTGTCTGTATGCTTTTTCCTCCTTATCTTTTTCAGGGCCAAATGGGGAGAGATCTAATTCTTGGATAATATAGTGGGACCCTTGGTTAGCCTTTAGTGATACAAAGACCAATAAAGATGGGAAATGATAGTACCACAAAATTAACTATTTTGCACCTGGAATTTATGAGGATATTTGGATCACATCTCAATAGGCATGTTAAGATGCGACCCTATGGTCCTCTTAGGTAAAAAATATAGATACTTAGTGGCAAGGATTGTAGCCCCGGCTTTAAGGATCAGCATAGCCATCATCAATGAAGTGTCATACCTTTCTTTTGATATAGAATTTGATGATTCCATCACTCTGGTCTGTCTTTAGGATTTCATTGCCTGTGGTTTTGGCCCAGACGGGAAAATCGGCCAGAGATCCAGGATCTGTCGTTTGCGCCTCAAGCACCTGGCCCACTTCAACCTCCTTGATGCCTTTGCTTATCTTCACCACAGGCATGGGGCAGGGCAGGCCTTTGAGGTCCATTATTTTTTCAACCTTGATTTCTTCCGTCATATTTCGACACTCCTCACTCCAGGCTCTGCGGCCAGTTCCAGCATCTGTCGATATAGTTTCAAGAATGGGATTTAAAATTTGATATCAATTCGTGGACCTTTTTTCCGGTAAGCGCTTCAATTTCTGCGATGAACTCATCGCATGGAAGGACGCTGAATCTATCATGGGCAGAAATGATCACCTCTTTGTCATGGGACATACTTACTTTAAAGAAGAGATTACAATCTCCAGGATATCTGAATACGATATCCAACAAATCTTCCAGTAGTTCTCTTGAAATAATTTTTTCGTCGAGTTTGAGCTCGATGGCCTTAATGGACTTTTGCCTGATTGAATCCATGGAAACGATTTCCTGAGCAATGATTTTTGTGGAGCTTTCACTTATTTCAACGGTACCTGTGATTAGTAGAGGCCCTTCACCTTTGAGCAGAGGTAAATATCGATTGAATACGTCAGGAAATACGATAACTTCAGTAGGGCCGGTCATATCTTCCAGATGGATAGAAGCCATTTTATCTCCCCGCCTTGTTCGTTTTATCTTTAATTCCTCCACGACACCTGCAATGTTTACCTGACTCTTGTCCATTTGACCTGGAAGGTCCTGAACAGTACAGGTGGCGAAGCGTTCTATCTCTGCGCTGAATCTGGCCAAAGGGTGCCCTGTAATGTAGAATCCGAGGGCTTCTTTTTCCCTTCTTAATCTCTCTTTTTCATCCCATTCGTCAATATCAGAGGATTCGAGGGATCCCAAAGGTCCACCGTTTTTCATATCTTGAGATCCGAACATGTTTAGCTGATTCGGGTCGTAGTTTGTGCATGATTTCAGTATATTATCAAGATTTGCAAAAAGACGGGATCTGTAAATGCCTGTAAAATCGAAGGCCCCGCATTGGATAAGGCCTTCAAGGACTCTACGGTTGACCTTAAATCCTTCTACTCTGTTGCAAAACTCGATTAAATCCTGAAAAGGTCCATGGACTTCTCGCTCTTCAATGATTGACTCAACCGCCTTCAATCCCACATTCTTGACAGCGGCGAGGCCAAAGCGGATCTTTCCGCCTGCAATAGAGAAATCTGCCTGGCTTTCATTGATACCGGGTTGTAGTATCTCGATACCCATCTCCCGGCATTCGGCGATATTTTTGATAGTCTTCTCCTGGTTGCCCATATCCTGGGTCAGTAAGGCGGTCATGAATTGAACTGGATAATGGGCCTTCAAATAGGCTGTTTGATAAGCGATCATGGCATAGGCTGCCGAGTGCGACTTGTTAAACCCATACCCGCCGAATTTTTCTATTAATTGAAAGACCTTTTCAGCCGTTTTTGGGTTAACGCCATTTTTTGTGGCTCCTTTAATAATCCGGGCCCTGTGTTTTTCCATCACTTTCTGCTTCTTCTTTCCAATGACCTTCCTGAGCTCATCGGCCTCGGCCAGAGTATAGTTGGCCAGGACCTGGGCGATCTTCATGACCTGCTCCTGGTACAACATTACCCCATAGGTTTCTTTCAGAATAGGTTTAAGCTGAGGAAGGATGTACTTGATTTGAACTTTCCCGTGTTTTCGATTAATAAAGTCGTCGATCATATTACTGCCCAAAGGCCCAGGTCTGTAAAGCGCCACCAGTGCAATGATGTCTTCAAAGATCTCTGGCCTGAGTCTCCTCAAGAGGTCTTTCATGCCCGAACTTTCGAGTTGAAATATACCAGTTGTTCTTCCTTTGCTACAAAGCTGGTAGGTAGCCTCATCATCAAGAGGGATTTTGTCGATATCCAAATTTGTCTTTGTGGTCTTAAGAATTAGACTAAGCGCCTGCTTTATAACCGTTAAGGTCTTTAATCCCAAAAAATCAAATTTGATCAGACCCAGTTTCTCAATCTGATCCATGGTGTACTGGGTCATGACTTCATCCTTGGATCCCTTATAAAGAGGAAGGTATTCCATCAGTGGCCTGTCTGAAATAACCACTCCAGATGCATGAGTTGATACATGTCTGGCAAACCCCTCAAGGGCGCGAGATGTTTTTAAAAGCCTTCTTGTGGACTCGTCCTCCTCTTCCAGCCGCTTTAGTTCTGATTCTTGTTGAATAGCCTCATCCAAGGTGACATTGGGTCCTTCCGGAACAAGCTTGGCAATACGGTCGACTTCCGCTAAGGGAATATTGAGACCACGTCCCACATCTCTTATGGCTCCCCTGGCCTTCATGCTGCCGAATGTGATAATCTGGCTAACATTTTCGTTCCCATACTTTTCAGCCACATACCTAATGACATCATCTCTGCCGTTGATACAGAAGTCTATGTCGATGTCAGGCATGCTCACGCGTTGGGGATTGAGGAATCTTTCAAAAAGAAGGCCATACTTAATGGGATCGATATTGGTTATATTCAGGCAGTAGGCTACCAAGGAACCTGCGGCTGAGCCCCGGCCAGGGCCTACTGGAATATTACAACTGCGGGCATAATCGATAAAATCAGTAACAATCAAGAAGTACCCTTCAAAACCCATGTCATGAATGACCTTAAGCTCAAAGTCGAGCCTTTCATGATATTCACGGACTACCTCTTCGGATAGGTTTCCCTCTTCCTGTTTCTTCTGAGTTAGCCTTATTTCGATCCCCTTTTGGGTCTTTTCGACCAACACGTCGTTTAGACTTTGGTTTTCTGGCAAATGAAATACAGGGTACTTATAGCGTCCGAATTTCATCTTATATTCACAGCGATTCGCTATTTGGACGGTGTTTGCGAGGGCATCCTCAAAGCCCTGAAGGGTCTTCTCCATTTCTGAATGTGATTTGAAATAGAATTCGTTTGTGGAGAATCTTAGCCGCTTTTCATCCTCAATGGATTTACCTGTCTGGATACAAAGTAGCACATCATGGGCCTCTGCATCTTCCTGGTTTAGATAGTGGCAATCATTGCTGGCAACCAACGGGATGGACAGGTCCTTTGATATTTCTTTGAGAACAGTGTTTACTTTGATTTGTTCAGGCAGGTTATTTGCCTGCACTTCCAGGTAGAACCGCTCATGATCAAAAATAGATGCCAGTTCTTTTGCCTTTTCCTTGGCTATCTCAATATAGCCGGCATTGATAAAATAAGGGATGATTCCTTTCAGGCAGGAGGACAGGGCAATAAGACCCCCGTTAAATTCCCTTAAAAGCTCAATGTCTACGCGAGGGTGGTAGTAGAACCCTTCCAGATGACCTAACGTGACTAACTTACATAGGTTTTTGTATCCTTCCCTGTTCATGACCAAAAGCACAAGGTGGTAGGCATTGAGATTTCCGTCTGGAGATGGAGAGCGATCTCTCCGATCCCCCGGAGCGACGTATAGCTCACACCCTATGATTGGTTTGATTCTGGCTTTTACCGCCCTATCATAGAACTGCACGGCCCCAAATAAATTGCCATGGTCTGTAATGGCCACGGCATCCATTCCCAGGCTCTGGGATTTCTCCAACATTTGATTAATACGAATGGCCCCATCCAAAAGGCTATATTCGGTATGGACATGAAGGTGAACAAAGGGTGAGTGATCGTTCATTTTATCCTCAATTGGGTGTTTGGAGTATATCTAAAGTCATTGACAGTTTGTAACTGTTTAGCTCTTTGAAAATTATGCATGAAGGGACATGAGGGGCTCCTTTAAGAAATTCGCAATTTAGCCATGGCAGAACATGGGGTCCTCTTTTCAAAAACGAGACGTCAACTGCAAGGCCGAAGGGACATCACTGCGCTAT
>CAYRFN010000096.1:0-14354 GCA_964423495.1 uncultured Desulfobacteraceae bacterium | reverse complement strand
AGTGGTGATACCGCAGGACTTGTCGAACCTGATCCATGAGCCGGAGTTTAGCATCTGGTCGGAATTTTTTTGAATTTTCCATGCTATTGACGTTATTATGCAATATATGGAAAAGTCAATAGGATTTTTTCCATATTTTACATATAGATATAATAATAGATAGAATTTTTTCCATGATATATAAGTAATACATGGAAAATTTTCCATCTATCCCAACTGTTATCTGCTCAATACGGGCTGAGAAAGGAGACAAATCATGAAAAGAATTGTTAGTACCATAGCTTTTGCTATTCTTAGTTTCACTCCTATTATATCCATAGGCCAACAGACAGTGGATGAAAAGTATGAACCAGTTTCGGCGTCGGAGTTCAATGTATCCATGCGGTTGTCAGGAGATGTGCGATGGGATAAAGATGGGAAGGCTAATGGCGGTCCAATCGAAAGTTTATCATTTTGGGGACATAAGCTTGAGCTTGCAAACAATATGATTAAGGATGGCTTCATACATACGAAAGATTATGGCAAGATCAAGATAATACCCAATTATAATTTCACCATGCGGATTGAGCTTACTCCAACGCAGAAGAAGAAACTATTGGAACTCAAAAATATGAAGTAGTAGAGATGTTGTTCCAGTCGAAGTTGAAGGCTCCCTATAGGAGGTGTGGTTTTTTGTACCTCACACCTAAAGAACTATCATTAACAAGAATGTCACAACAACAGATAACAAATCAATCAACCAGACCCCTCTAACCGCCGGTTCAACCGAGCTTAGTGGCTTCGTTAAAGGTTTGTGGTTCACAAAGCTTCTTGCTCCTATGTCGGTGCTGGTTATTTCTATTGTTACCGCGACACTTGCGTGTCGCGGTAATGCGGCGTTGCCTTCGTCCAATGTCTTGTTAGCGCCGCGCAAGCGCTGCGCTAACAAGCCATTGGACCAAACATCCGCCCGTCCGACCGCGAGCAAGCTCGCGTCCGTCCAATCGGCTGTTGGTCAACGCCGCATTAGGTTTTGAGGTTACATACTAAACAGGGATGAGAATGAATTGGTTTAATAAGCAACCTGTAGGTGTCAGGGCAGCAATAATTACAGTATGCGGAATGATTGTGGTGGCAGCAATTTCAGCACTCTCAAGCTGGCTAAATATACGATCAACCCAAGAAGGCACTAAAAATGAACAACGCCTAGATAGGGTGGTATTTCAAAATGAGGAATCTTCTAAGATTCAAAAAGAGTTCAAGCCATACAATTCCTCTGGATATGAAACTACATTGACAGCTAATGTGTCCCTTGTGGCATTTACTTTGGATACAAGGCATAATGATCTTAAAGTAGAGGAAACTGAACAAAAAAACTATTCAATGCATGTTAGAGGCAATACTTATCCTGTTTTCATATGCGCATTCCACAATGGATCTGATAAACCCGCTATATTCAAAGGTGCCGAGTTAATTATACATAAAGAATCAGTATATGCAGAATTAAGTGGCATACGTATCGAACCCTTTGAAGCTGTTTTTATCTACATCGAACCTGGTTTTCAGCCATTTGTTCCTCCGTTAATGCTGCCACCCGGTGAAGTAGGTTCAATTCATGTCAGGCTTAGACAATCTAAGAATTTTATAGGGGTTGGTTTTGGTCGCTATCATTTGAAATTTCGAGTAAATGACAATGAAATAGAAACGCCTGTTTTTTTATGGACGCAGAAGTATTAAGCACAGAAAGCAACCTAACATGCGCCTGGACTCAGACGGGCTAAAAACGGCGCCCGCTGGTCAGGCGCGGCGATGGGCACCAGTACTATCAGATACTATCTGTAAGACAGCACCACTGGCAATGAGAACAGCTAAGGAGTGAATGAGCGTTGAAGATGGCTTGCGACTTGAGGATGACTTTACCACATATATCATGTCCACAAAGCATTTTGAAGAGGGAATAGCAGCTTTTCGTGAGAAAAGGAGGCCTAAATTTGACGGGAAGTAATGGCTACTTGCTGGGAAAGGGGGTATCATGTCAAAGAAACTTGTATTAAAGGAGTTGTCCCGCTATAAAATAGGGACCTATGCTGATATTATCTATAGAAATGCACTGCTGTATTCAGATGATGAGGCCTTCATATACGGCTCTCAAAGGATAACATTTGCTGAATTTAATGCCAGGGTAAATAGCTTAATCCACGCCTTACAATCAATGGGATTTGCCAAGGGAGATGTACTCGGCATCCTATCCTGGAATTGCCTGGAATACACCGATGTCTATGGGGCAGCACAGAAGGGAGGATTCATTGCCTCGCCATTCAATCCCAGACTTCAAGAGGATGAGCTAGAATATATTATAAATTACTCTGAAGCAAATATCCTTTTTGTAGGACCTGAACTAGTACCGATGGTTAATTCGCTGCGGCCTCGCCTGCCTAAGGTTAAGAACTTCATCTCTTTGGAAGGCCCTGCCCCCGACATGATGTGCCACCGTGACATGTTAGCTGGCTATCCCAAGGAAGAGTCCAATGTTCAGGTTGAAGAGGACGACCCTGTCTTTATCTTCTATACGAGTGGCACCACTGGTATCCCCCGTGGCGCCCTATATACCCATCGACGGGCCATGGAGGATACCAGAACGTCTGTCATAGGACTCGGTTTAGAACGTAGGAACAAGCAGGTTCAGATTATGCCCCTCTTTCATGTTGGTGGAACCAAAACCTTCTGGGGTTACTTCTATGTTGGAGGAAGCAATGTGATCATGCCACAGAGATCCTTTGACCCGGCAGCCACCTTGCAAATGATTCAAGATGAGAAGGCTACTGATATCCACATCGTGCCCACCCATCTGGCGGCCTTTCTTGCCTTACCCAATGCCGATGAATATGACCTCAGCAGCCTGAGGCAAATGCAGTATGCAGCTTCCCCTATGCCGCTGGAGTTACTAAAGAAGGGGATGCAGATGTGGGGTCCCATTTTTGTCCAGGGCTATGGTTCTACTGAAGACGGCCCGTACGTCACCATGTTATCAAGGCAACAACACGATGTTCTGGATAGGCCTCCTGAAGACCAGAGAATTCTGACTTCCGTCGGCTTTTCGCATGCCGGGGTTCATGTCAGAATTGTAGATGATAGAGATAATGATGTAGAGCCCGGCGAGATAGGAGAGATAGTAGTCCAGAGTAAGTCTATTATGTTAGAGTGGTGGCATAAACCGGATGAGACTCGTGAGACCATTGTCAATGGATGGCTGCACACCGGGGATATGGGCCGCTATGATGAGAAGGGTTACATCTACATTGTGGACAGGAAACGGGACATGATTGTCTCCGGTGGGGAAAATACCTACCCTAGGGAGATAGAGGAAATCCTTTACCAGCATCCCTCAGTTCAGGAAGTGGCTATCATTGGCATTCCTGACCCATATTGGGTTGAGAAGGTGCATGCTGTAGTGACTTTGAAGCAAGGAGCAGGCCTAACTGCTCAAGAACTTATCGACTTTTGCAAGCAAAGGCTGGCTCGTTATAAGGCGCCTAAATCAGTGGAATTTGTTGATGCTCTTCCTAAAAATCCTGCTGGCAAGATATTAAAAAGGGTGTTAAGGGAAAAGTATTGGGAAGGGTTAGAGAGACGGGTTTAGAGTATGAATAAGATCTTTCCCTGACCAGTTAAACCGTTCTACCAGCACCCTTCCAATATCTTTCACGTATAGCCTTTTTTAGTATTTTCCCTTGTAGGCTCTTGGGCAATTCTTTCCAGAATTCCACCGACTTAGGCTTTTTGTAACTCGCCAGGTGCTCCTTGCAGAATGCAATGATTTCCTTTCCATTGACCTCCATCCCTTCCTTCAACGCCACAATCGCCTTAACCGATTCTACCCAATGCGCATCGGGAACACCGATCACTGCTGACTCCAGTATAGCCTCATGGCTGTTAAGTACCTCTTCTATTTCTCTTGGGTAAATGTTCTTACCCCCGCTGATAATCATGTCATGTCTCCTGTCTACAATAAAAACATATCCTTGGTCATCAAATTTCCCCATATCACCTGTGTAGAGCCAGCCATCTTTAATGGTCTTGGCCGTTTCCTCTGGAAGGTTCCAGTACCCGATAGTCATAGCTTCACTTTGAATAATAATCTCTCCAACTTCACCTACAGCCACGTCATTTCCATCCTTATCCACTATCCTGACCTCGCAGTCCACGACAGGCCGTCCTGCAGAAGCCAGTCGGGTAATTTGGGCTTCGGAGCCTTCTGAAACATGGTCCTCAGGTGTGAGTACCGTTATCAGGGGTCCTGACTCAGTCTGCCCATACATTTGCACGAACTGGCATTTTAATCTTTTTATGGCCTTTTTTAGCAAGTCCTCTGGAATTGGGGAGGCCGCATAGGGAAGTAACCTGAAATGTCTCAGATCGTATTCATCTATGTTTCCGCCCTCGAGCATTGAGCTAATCATGGTTGGAACAAACTGGCATATGGTGATTTTCTCTCTGGACAGGATTTCCAGAACCTCTTGAGGATCGAAACTGCCCTCCCTGCGGATTACTATAGTGTTCGCCATCAGAATATGACGCAGATTATCTTCAAATGTGACATGGTAAAATGGGAAGAGGAGCAGAGCCCGGTCATCATATTGCACCTTCAAGTCTATGACACCTGTCATTGCATTGATAAAATTATGGCGATGAGTTCTCATTGCCCCCTTGGGCAGACCTGTAGTCCCGGAGGTGAGAAAGATGCTCATAATGTCACCCTCGGAGACGCTCACATCTGGTTCCTCAGGTTCCCCCTGATCAATCAGGGCCTTGTATTGACTGAGGGAGGATAAGGAAGTCCCCTCAAGACCTATTAAAAACTCGATGAATGTCAGCTTGCTCTCCATTGAGTTAATAACTCGCTCATAATCTGGGTCAAGAAACAGGAAACGGGGTGTAATATAGTCAAGTATTTGCCTTAACTCCGTTTCCTTGAGAAGATTGTTTATGGGAACGAAGATTCCCCCGATTTTGGCTGATGCAAAATATATCTCAAAGAACTCCGGACAATTGTGCAAAATTACAGCGACCAGATCCCCTTTTTTGAGCCCCATATCCAGCAGGCCATTGGCAAGACGGTTCACACGCCGGTTTAGTTCCTGATAGGTAAGCCTTTGGTCCCCAAAAATAAAAGCTGTCTTTTTCGGGAATTTGTGTGCGCTCCTTCTAATAATATCTCCCATTGACATGATTTACCCTCATAATCAAAAAAATTTGTTCCTTTTAGACCCACAGAAAGGAAACCACCGATAGTGTTCAAGAGGGGAAAAAAAGACTCCTGTATGTCCTCGCGACTCATGTAAAACCCTGGATTGGCTCTATAGTCTTGGGCCAGCACCTTAAGGGCTTTTCTGACATGGATGGAGCTTGCCTTGTTCCCGTTTCTTGAAGATCCAGATCAAAATATGTTCTCCTCTCTAATCCAGGAGGGGAACCATCGATAATATTCGGGAGGGTTTGCTTCCTTCAATCCTTCATACGTGGCCTTAGCTAAAGCAATGATACCTTTTCTATCTCGATAGAGGTTTACAAGACCTTGTTTCTCCAATAATAGAAGCACTTCATCGATCCTTGCGTCATCCGCATCAAAATATTCACTGATATCTTCTCTGCTCATATGAAGACCGGGGTTTACTCGATAGTCCTCGGCCAGCAATTTGAGGAACTTTTGCTCATTGATATCCTTTTGTCTCTCAGATATTTCTTTCGCAGGAATAGGAACACCCAGATCTTCATGGATGACTCGGCGGGGCATCCTTACTTCCTCGGCCATCTGTCTCAGTCCCATTCTATAAATGACGAGTCTACAGGCCTCCATGGTTCCGCCAGCTATATTCTCAACCTTGGCCACCTTCATGATTGCCTCGAGGGGATAAAAAGGTGTAACACCATCACCCCCCATTACCTGGATGGCATCCAAGCTGGCTTCCATAACCCCTTCACAGTTGAACACTTTGGCGAAGTTGGACTCTAATGTAATGTCCCACCCCAGATCCCACAGATACGCTGTATAGTATGTCATTAACCTTGCAATCTTCAACTTGGTGATCAGGTCCGCAATCTTGAATTGGTTGTTGACTAAGTCTATTGTTGGCCTGCCAAACTGGACCCTCCTCTGAGCATAAGGGACCACATTTCTCAGGAGTTCACGGAGCCAGCCCACATTTTGGGCCGAAATAAGGGTCCTCTCGAAATTGAGACTAGCGGTCATCACCCTCCATCCTTCCCCTTCCCCGCCGATACGATTTTCCACTGGCACGGCAACTTCATCAAGATTCAAGGCCCCATTCTGTATGTTCTCGAAGCCGATGATCTCGTTGATCTTTTCGACCGTAAAACCCGGCGTGCCCTTTTCAAGGATAAATGCGGTAAGTTGTCGGTGCCCTCGTATATCCTCAGGTTCATTACTGGTGCGCGCATATACCATGTATCTACTCGCCACCCCTGCAGAAACAACGAATCTTTTCTTGCCATTCAGGATATACATGTTTCCCTCACGCCTGGCAGTAGTTTCAATAGCGGCTACATCTGTCCCTGCAAAGGGCTCGGTGATCACAATGGCCCCAATTTCTCCTTTCGCAATTTTGGGAAGAAGCCGTTTTTTCTGCTTTTCAGTTCCGTACTCAACGATCTGTCTTAGCCCCCCCAACATGTTGCCGATAAAGACTCGACCTATCCCTGGCATCCGACTGAGCTCCTCTGCAGCGATACAGGCCCCTGTAGCCCCCAATCCTAATCCGCTATACTCTTTGGGGATGCAAGCACCGGTGTAGCCCTTCTCTGCTATCTTTTCGAAGATGTCCCAGGGAAATTCCCTCTTCCACCTTGTTTCCTCATCCCTGGGCATGACCTCTTCCACAAAGGATTTAACCTCCTGCGCAAATTTCTTATGATCCTCTGTCCACCACGGATAACCTTCCATTCTACTACCTCCTCTGACTCACATTTCTTATCTTATGATCTTCTATATACCAACGATAACCTTCCATTCTACTATCTCCTCGGTATCTAAGTCTTCCTCTCCCATCCCTCCTTCAGTATCTCATGAAGCTTGGCAGAAACAGGGCTATGGAAGGAAAAAACATAATCACCAGCATGGCCCCAAGGTCGATGAAGATAAAAGGGGCAATAGATTTGTATATGTCCATCATGGTCGTGCCGGGTGGGGCCACCCCTTTCATGACAAACAGACACAGACCGAAGGGCGGGGTGGTCATCCCTATCTGCATGTTGATGAGGGTCAGCAATCCGAACCAGACGGGATCGAACTCAAGGGCCCTCACCAGGGGCATGAATATGGGAAAGGTGATCATCATGATGGAAACCTGCTCCATAAAGGTCCCTAACACGACGATCAGGGCCTGCATCACGATGATAACGAGCAGGGGGGTGAGATCAAAACTGACCACCAGCTCCACAAGCCCCCGGCTTGCTCCGGTATAGGCCAGAATCTGGCTGAATGCCGTGGATCCCGTCAGGATCATGAACATCATGACGGTGATCCTGAGGGTGGCATCGACGGACTGTTTCATGACCTCCCAGTTCATCTTTTTATAGAGTGCGATCAAGAGGGCGGTTGTCAGGACGCCCATGCCCGCCGATTCCGTGGGTGTGGCCAATCCGACAAAAATGAGACCGGTCACCACCAAGATGATGGTCCCGAAAGGGAGCACATGGATAGCCAGGGTATTGATCCTTTCGGACCACGTGCTCTTCTCAGGCGTGTAGGCCGGAGCGATGCCGGGTTGCAGGACACATCTCAGCATGATGTAGGTCATATACATGGCGGCAATCATGAAGCCGGGGAGGATGCCTGAAATCAGGAGCTTGCCAATGGAGATCTCCGCCAGGGCACCCAGGACCACGGCCAGGGCGCTCGGCGGGATGATCATGGCCAGAGAACCGGCCATGCACGCCCCGATGGATATCTTTTTGTGATATCCCCGTTTTTCCATTTCAGGGAGGAGCAATGATCCCAGCATGGCGGTGGTGCCCATACTGGAACCGCTCAGGGTGGAGAAGAGCGTCGCCCCTGACACACTGAGAAGACAGAGCCGCCCCGGAATACGGCCCATCCATTTATCCAGGGTATCCAGGGCCTTGATAAACGTACCGGAATAAAACAGGAGTTCACCCATTAATACAAACAGGGGAACAGGGAGCAGGACAAATGTGCTGATCGAGGAAAAGATGGAATGAATGAGCTGGCCTAAACCCGCCGCGCCGCCCCACAGGAAATATATTCCCAGGACATCCACCACCATGAAAGCGAGAAATACGGGAAGACCGGCGGCCAGCATGAACAAAAAAACCCCGACGATCACGATGAGGAAAAGCCACCACTCCATTAATCCCTTTCCTCCGTTCCCCTGAGATCATGAAAAAATTGCCGGACAAACTCAAACAGGAGACACAGATATCCCAGGCAGATCAGGAATAAAAAATAATGTTTCGGGACGTTGATGGTTTTTGTCACCAGGACCCCGGTCCTGTAACACTCCAGGGCCGTCGCAAAACTGAACCAGCAGATGATGGCCGAGACAATGACACCCGAAGCCATGGCGATCCGTCTCATAACCCCCTGCATTTTTGGGCCAAGATGCTCTGTCACGACATCGACACTGACATGTCCGCCCTTTTTTAAAAGCCATGGGGCGCCGAGGAAGGCGATGCTGAAAAGGATGTACTCGCACACTTCCACCATCCACACGAGCGGCTGGCGAACAAAATATCTCATTGCGATTTCCCAGCACACGATCAAGACGGCGACGACAAGCAAGATGCCCGCCAAGAAGGCCATAAAATCGATGATTCGATCAAATATGCCTTTGCCTTTCATGGCTCAACACAGCAGGCCGGGGCACCCGTATTTTCCATATCTGTGACCCGGCCCCGCTCGTCTCCTTCCTGAAAAAGAGTTCATAAAAAAGGTCCCCCGGCACAGGAAAAAAATCTGCGCCATGGGACCTTTTCATTATTTTAACTGCCAGGGAAATGCCCCCTTGGGCAGGGCGCTCCTTGAAGAGAGCTGCCTCAGTTTCGGGCCGTATTCCGGCGCATTTTTGATCACGACATCCCAGGTGGCATCATAGGCCGTCTTGACAAACTGCTTGGCCACGTCCGGGGCAAGCACGATATCCTGCATACCTGCGGCTTTCCTGATTTTGTCCTCCGCATCCATGATCATGAAATTACGCATACTGCCGATGTATTCCACATCCTTGATTTCTTCGAGGAGAATGTTCTGCAAATCCGGCGGAATGGTCTTCCATTTTTTCATGCTGATTAAAGTGGCCGGCTCCATCTGGAACACCCCGGGCCGGATGACATATTTGGTCACCTCCTGAAGGCCCCAACTGATGACACCGGCATTCGGCCACATAAATCCGTCCACGACCCCCCGTTCCATGGCGGTGTATATCTCAGGCGGCCGGATGGTCACCGGGGAGGCGCCCAGGGCTTTCATAAAGGGGATGTACAGGGGCATGACCCGTATTTTCAGGCCTTTGAAATCATCAAGCGTCTGGATCTTTTTGTTGAGATAGACCATGAAAGGACAAAGGCTATGCAATCTGCCGATATATCTGGCATTGAGCTTCTTTTCGAAGATCTCGGACCAGAGGTCGAAGGCCCCCGTTTTTCGCTCTTCCCATATGGCAAGTTCACTCAGGCCCTGGGCCTCCGCCTCGGGCATCAGCGATTTAGCATAGGCGAATGCCATATACAGGGTCATGTCAATGGTGCCCGCTTTTATGGCATGGGGCTGGTCGAAACCCTTGATCACTTCAGGGCCGCCGAGCCAGTCGATCTTCAGCCGCCCCTGGCAGGCCTTGTTGATCTTATCCACATATATCTGTACCGGATCGTTGTTTAGATGGTTTTTGGGAAACATCGTCACCGCTTTAAGGACGATGGGCTTGCTGAAGGCATTTGTGACGTTAAAAGTGATGGCGATCAAAACAATGACTGCAAAACATATGGCCTTTTTCATATGATCCTCCTTTCTCCTTGTTGCGTTTAAGATTGAATCTCAATTTAAGCTTTCAACTTAATGAAAAAAATCAATAGCAGAATAACATATGTGCCATTATCACCCCCCATCTATGGCCTATTCTCGGTTCCATTCTCACCTCCCTTCTAAGACTTATTTTGATACTCCCCTTCCTCTCTTCAGGGCATTTACGATTTTCTCGGGTGTTATGGGGAGTTCCTTAAACCAAATACCAGTGGCATCGTGGATAGCGCTAACTATAGCAGGGGGTGTACTAACAATGCTTCCTTCACTAGCTTCCTTGGCCCCAAAGGGACCGTCAGGGTCATCCGTGATGATATCGATTACCTTGATATCAGGGACATCGGTAGAGCGCGGCATCTTGTAATCCAGGAAGGTCGGATTCAGGGTTTTCCCCTTATCCATGATAAAGTCCTCATAGATCGTTTGTCCGAGCCCTTGAATTGAACCACCCTCATTCTGTCCTTCAGCACCTATCGGGTTCAGCGGTCTTCCACCATCGTGGGCAATGACAAAGTCAGTCACCTTTACCTGTCCTGTCTCCATGTCTACGCCTACCTTAGCCAATTGTGCAGTGAAGCTATAAGAAGTGCCGCCGTTACCGATCCCGGTATTAAAATCTAAGGGCTCCAAGCCATAGCCAGAGTAACCGTTCCCTATGATAACTGCTCCTGATCCCGAGTAACAGGCAATTCTAGCCAGCCTTGAAAAGGGCATGCTTTTTTTTGAGTCTGCTTTGACAGAGACAATGCCCTCTTTGATCTCTATATCTTCGAGCTTTACTCCCCAGGTTTTTGCAGCAAACTCTAATAACTGCCTCCTGGCATCAGCAGCGGCTAACTTCGTTGCCTGTCCGGCAAGAACTGTTACCCGACTGCCATAGCTGCCAGGGTCACAGGGAGTATAGGCGGTATCAACTCGCTTTATATCAATATCTTCCAGCTTTACACCGAGTTCCTCAGCAGCAATCATGCAGAGCACCGTATCCGAGCCCTGCCCGCAATCTGTGGCGCCTGTGATGAGGTTAACCGTACCATCCTCACAAATCCTCACAATAGCTCCACAGGACTGATGCCCCATCAGCCTGGCTCCGCTGAGGTATGATGTGCCTGACAACCCAATCCCCCAGGCTATATTGCCTTCTCGTTTCGGCATCTTATCCTTCTCTCTCCAGATTGGATCCTCAACAATGGTCTTTATCGCCTCTTTTATACCACAGGTCTTCAGCGTGACCTTATTGATGGTTTCGTATATACTGCCCGGATCGGGATTGTCAATAGCATTTCTTAACCTCATCTCTACCGGGTCTATCCCAAGTTCCTCGGCGATCATCTCCATCTGGATTTCGCAGGCAAATCGGGTGTGTGTGATCCCGTGGCCCCTCATTGCCGCCCCAATGGGATTGTTGGTAAAAATACGATAGGCCTCATGTTTGAAATGAGGCAGTTTGTAAGGGAGTGTCGTCTGGAATCCTGTTAAGTACATAGTCAAAGGGCCAATGGCCGTATACCCACCTCCGTCTGCAATGACCCGGCTATGGATGGCCATAAGGGTACCGTCTTTTCTCACTCCCATCTTGTTATAAACAATCATGGAGTGTCTGCGCCGACTCGTAGTAAGCTCCTCTTCCTGGGTATAAACAAACTTAACTGGTTTACCCGTCTTCTTGGACAGCATCACGGCGCAGAAATCCCCGGCTAGGGAATCATTTTTGGTGCCCCCAAAGCCGCCACCAATAAAAGGTTGAATGACCCTTATCCTGCTCAAGGGCAATTTGAAGCAGGCAGCTAAATGCCGGTAATGAAAATAAGGACTCTGCTTGGCTGGCCAGGTCGTGATATACCCTGAGGGATCGTAGTAGGCGAGTGCTGCTGGTGGCTCCAGGTAGCCATGGGTTGCCCTTGCGGTCCTGAACCTATCCTCACGAACTATATAAGACTCACCAAAGGCCTTTTCTACATCACCAAAATTCCAGTTATATTCTACACTAATATTATTTTTCACATAGTCATGGATCTGCGGTGCTCCGTCCTGCATTGCCTCCTCCGGGTCAAAAATTCCGGGTAACTCTTCATAGTTAACCTTGATGAGTTCAGTACCCTCCTCGGCTATGTCCTCATCAATGGCGGCTACGGCTGCCACCGCCTCATACATGTAGCGCACCTTATCTAAAGCCAATGGGGGTTCATCCCTGGTAGTTGGCATAAAGCCCCATGTCCAGCCACCAAAATCCTTACCTGTAATCACCGCTTTTACCCCCGGTAATCTCTCTGCACGGCTCGTGTCAATATTGAGGATTCGAGCATGGGCATAGGGACTTCTTAGAACCTTACACCAGAGCATACCAGGCAATGAATAATCCGCGGCATACTTTGCCTGACCGGTAATCTTCTCCGGTGCGTCCACCCGGGGCAATCGTTTGCCGATAACTGAATATTGTTCCATCTCTATTTACCTCCCTTTTGAGTGGCTGCTTTTATGGATTCAAAGATCTTGGTGTAGCCAGTACAGCGACAGAAGTTTCCTGCTATTCCCCTCCTTATCTCCTCATCTGTAGGTTTGGGGTTATCATCGAGCAACGCCTTGGCTGACATTATTATCCCCGGGGTGCAAAACCCACACTGGAGTCCACCGCGTTCCATGAATGTTTCTTGAATGGGATGGAGCTTACCATTCTGGGCCAGACCTTCAATTGTTATGATCTCCTTTTCATCGGCTTCCGGTGCTAGTACCAGGCATGAATTAACTATCTTGCCGTCCATGATGACCGTGCAAGCTCCACATTCACCAAGACCACAACCCTCTTTTGTTCCGGTTAATCCCAACTCATCCCTTATAACCTCAAGAAGGGTTGCCCATGGTTTTACACTGAGCTCGTAACGTTTCCCATTCACCGTTACTGTTATCTGTTTCATAGAATGCCTCCTCCTGCAAGCGTTAAGATATAGCTTGATTAATCGCTCTCCTCACCAAGGCCTTTACCATTTCCATCCTATATTGTGCTGAGGCCCGATGGTCGTCTATACAACATGATTCCTCTGCAGCAGTTTTGGCTGATCTCTCTATTAGTGCCTCCGTAAACTGCTGCCCCCTGATGGTGTCTTCCGCCCTCTTTGCCCTGATTGGAGTGGGAGCCACTGCACCAAGGGCAATCCTTATGTCCTTACAAACTCCATCTTCGGGAACAACCACGACAGCGACACCGACAATAGCTAAATCCATAGACCTTCTTGGTGTTAGCTTCAAATATACCCCCCGGCTATTTGGTGGCAAAGGGGGAATGTGAATTTCCGCTAGGAGCTCTGTATCGGTGAGAACTGTCTCATCGGGCCCTGTGAAGAAATTCTCAATACTAACTATTCTTTCATCCCCTTTACTAATCAATGTTAACCGTGCCTCTAATGTAAGCAGTGCGGGGACAGAATCGGCTGAAGGAACAGCATTGCAGATATTACCAGCCACGGTGCCCCTATTCCGCACCTGGGTAGATGCCATACTGGAAGCTGCTTGTGCAAGGACACTGAATTTCTGCTGAATGATGGGGGAAGCTTCAACGTCATGAATGGTGGCTAGAGCACCAATTGCTAGTCCGTCTTTCTCGTCATATTTTATATGATCCAAATCGGGTAGACCCTTGAGGTCGATTACATGCTTTGGGGCCTTAATCTCCCTCCTCTTCATCTTGGGCAAAAAATCCGTACCACCGGCAATTAGCTTGGCCTCCCCTTTATGCTTCGCTAGCAGGGATAATGCTTCATCAATTGTTTTTGGTTGCACATATTCAAACCGCGGCAATCTCCTGTAGAATGTCACCATTTTTTGTTCTCCTTATCGATTTTATTGGAAATTTTCGTCACAATCTCTCACCAAACAAAGTTATACACCTCTGGCAGAGACGGAGGTTTGAAAATCGAGGAGCCCTTCAAAGGGGTTCAAAAGATAAAACCGGATTGAGGTATCTTAAATCATACTGGGGGCACAATAATCTCCCCTATGTAGGCTCGGCCACGGTGGCAGCTTTTCAACCATAGTTATGAGGCAAAACATAAGATTCCAAAACATATTCCCTGAATTATCAAACTCTTTGGGCCCCCAGCTGAGCTGGGAGTTTAACAAGATAAATAATGCCATTCGGTTGATAAATAAGAATCAGGTGAAATAGAAGCATAACTTGTCGATTTTGTCAATCCGATTCTCTGCGAGTGTATTAGCTTAATGAAGATGTCCCCTCTAACTGCTGTGTTAAAATGTCCCTATTATGGAAAAGGATCAGTAAAAAATCAGTGAATAATTATTATCCAGACACAAGCAATAATATTTGAGA
>CAYRFN010000095.1:0-14372 GCA_964423495.1 uncultured Desulfobacteraceae bacterium | reverse complement strand
ATCGTGATTTAATCAAATATTAGCCCATGCATACACTTTTGAACGTTATCAATAACTTATTTCAAAACACTAAATTTTTGCCTTTTATCTATGATCAAACTCCATGTCCCAGAATTCGTTTTCCTTATTATAGATAGGCTTAAAGAGACCGGCCACCAGGCCTATGTTGTTGGTGGTGCAGTTAGAGACGCCTGTCTTAAAAGGCCCATCTTGGACTGGGATGTTGCCACATCCGCTACTCCAAAAGACATTAAGGCAATTTTTCATGATACAAGTCATTTTACACTCAAACATGGTACTGTGACACTCGTTGATTCAGGACGCCACTTTCAGGTAACCACTTTCAAGGGAGAAAAAAACAGCCTTTTCAAGGACCTTGCCCACCGTGATTTTACCTTTAACGCGATGTCCTTTGATCTGAGCAAGAACAAGATCATTGACCCCTACGACGGGGAACAAGATATTGCGCGAAAACTTGTCAGGTCAGTGGGATCACCCAAGACTCGTTTTCGGGAAGATCCGCTTCGCCTATTGCGCGCCGTGAGGTTCGCGACTGAACTCGGGTTTAGAATTCAGTCAGAAACCTTTAAGGCCCTCATTGAAATGGCCCCGTTACTCCAGGCTGTTTCACATGAAAGGATAAAGGAAGAACTGATAAAAATTTTGTTGAGCCCAAAACCCTCCATAGGGTTCAACCTGATGGTCAGAGCCGGGCTATTAAGGCAATTCCTTCCGGAACTCCTTGAAGGCTACCGAAAAAGGCAGAATGTCTATCACAGGTTCACGATTTATAAACATATCATGGAAGCCATTGACAGGGTGAAACCGACACAAGCCCTAAGACTCACAGCCTTACTTCACGATATAGCCAAGCCCCGTGTAAGACAAAAAATCGGCAATAAATGGATCTTTCACGGCCATGAAGAGGCAAGTTCGAGTCTGGCTAAGGAAATTATGTATCGTCTTAAATTCAGCAAGGATATAATATGTAAAGTGACAAACCTCATCAGACACCACATGATCGGCTATGATTCCAGATGGAGCGATGGCGCAGTAAGGCGCTTGATCCGCCGCGTGGGAACTGAAGATATAATGGATCTTATTATCTTCCGCCGAGCAGATATCCTTACACACGGCTTTGTCTCCTCCTGCACCTCAAAACGGCAAAAATATCGTTCTGGCTCAGACGACTCGGGCGAATTGAATCTCCTGGATGAACTCGAACAGAGAGTAAACGATCATATTGATGGTTCAATGCCAACCATAACACAAGATCTTGCTATAGACGGTAACAAGGTAATGGAGATCCTTGGGCTTTCATCTGGACCTGAAGTCGGAAGAATTCTGAGCTATCTGATGGAGAAAATCATTGATCATCCTGAACTGAACAACGAAAAACAACTTATAGCTATTTTGAAGAATCGGTCTAAAATTGTTTTATCCGCTTGACCATTCAAAACGCATTTTCTATACTCCCGTAACCAAAAGTAGGTAATCACGGGCTTACGCCCGTAGTTTTATGCGTGTTTTTGTTAGGATTTCACTACCAATACAAGTAACAATCACGGATGTCATAGATATAGTGCCAAAACCAGTAAAAAAAATAATGTTTTATCCAAAGTTGTTCAGTGTTAAAGTTCCTATATTTGGGTTCCTCCTTATAGCCTTTGCCGCCTGTGTTACCGATACATCCAACGTCAAAACGGGAAAACAGTTACCCACCCAAAAGGTTGCCATAAAAAAATCAGATCTAAAACAACCTCCGATTATATCTGAGGAAAAAATTACTGCTTCAATACCTCCCCAGAAACCTCTTAAAGATAGTACTGTGCCCCCCGTTTTGGAAACCAATGAAAAATCAGAGCAGGAAATGCTTGATTCCGCCCTGGAATTTTGCCAGGCATCGAACGACTTCTGGGAACAGGGGGATCTGGAAAATGCCATTGATGCTCTTGATCAGGCCTACTCTCTCATTTTACAAGTCAATGATAATGATGTTAACCCCGAGATCCTTCAGCAAAAAGAAGATCTACGCTTCACAATTTCAAAGAGGATAATAGAAGTTTACTCCTCCAGGTTTACGGTGGCAAATGGATATCACAATGCTATTCCCATAGTAATAAACAGCCATGTTGAAAGGGCTCTTAATCTATTTAAGGGGAAGGAGAGGCAATTCTTTCTTGATTCTTATCGTCGGTCAGGAAGGTATCGCCCTGCCATCGTAAAGGCACTAAAGGAGGCAGGACTGCCTCAAGAACTATCATGGCTCCCTCTTATCGAAAGCGGTTTCAAAGTCAGGGCATTTTCCAGAGCAAGGGCCCTTGGGCCATGGCAGTTTATAGCTTCCACAGGATATAAATACGGTTTGAAAAGAGATCAATGGATAGATGAAAGAATGGATCCTGAAAAATCCACAAGGGCCGCTATCGCCTATCTGAAAGAACTGCATCAAATCTTTGGAGACTGGACAACCGTTCTTGCTGCCTACAATTGTGGAGAGGGGGCGGTATTAAGATATATCCGAACTCAAAAGATCAACTATCTTGATAATTTCTGGGATCTTTATGAAAAACTTCCTTTAGAGACAGCCTTTTATGTCCCAAAGTTTCTTGCTGTCTTACAGATTTTGAATGACCCTGAGGCACATGGATTCATACTGCCCCCTGTAGAAAAAGAGATTGAAACAGATATAGTTACTATTAACAAGCAGGTTCACCTGAAAACGATGGCCAAATATCTGGGAGTACCCTATGTGGTCTTGAAAGACCTGAACCCTGAGTTGAGGCACAATTCCACACCCAATAGACCATATGCCTTTAAGGTATCCAAAGGTAATGGCGAATTACTACTCTCAAAATTAGGAGATATACCAGTTTGGCGTCCCGCCGTTCCTGTCTATGTCATGCATAAAGTAAGAAGGGGTGAGTCTCTATCTGTCATTGCCCGTAGATATAGAACGAGTATTAGGGCTATTATGCAAATAAACCGGCTAAAGAGCAGCCGTTTTATAAGAGCAGGGTGGAAACTTAAGATCCCTACCAGTAAGACATACGCCTACATCGAAAAGACTTCGTCTCCAGTACTTAATTCAAAAGCAAAAGTGAAACTAACAGAGTATGTTGTAAAGAAAGGAGACTCTCTCTGGAAGATTGCCAAACGATTTGGAACAACGACCAGGTCCATAAAGTCTTTGAATCAACTTAATAATACCCATCTCCGAATAGGACAGGTTCTTCTGCTTTCCAAGGCATCAACCATAAAAAAAAAGATGCACACCAATCCTTATAAGGTTTTAAAAGGTGACTCACCGCATATAATTGCCAAAAAATATCAGATGGATCTTTCTGAATTTCTCAGGCTAAATAATCTGACCCCTCGAAGTACTATTTTCCCCGGCCAAGTACTGCTGGTTAAGGCTAAATAAATTTCGTTCCCTTTTCAACACTCCCTATTATGTCAAGCAGTTCTTCAAGATCGCTAATCGTATATTCAGGTTCAGGGTCCCCAGGCGCCATGACCGATCGCCCATCATTGGTTAGCAGAACCGTCGTGGCCCCTGCCCTCTTCCCCGCCATCACATCAAAACGAAAATCCCCCACCACCAATAACTCAGCAGGCAGCAAACCCATTCGACTCGCTGCCTCAAAAACACCATCTGGATTGGGCTTTGGCATAGAAAAATCACGAGTAATAATTACGGCAAAATCATCGACCTTGATGCTTTCAAATTTCTGAATAGCCTTTTCCACCGAGCTAAGGCTATTTCTGGTCAAGATACCGAGAGCCATGCCCTTATTCTTAAGCATAGAGAGACATCTCTCCGACCCTTTATTTGGAAGCGAATCTTCGGCCGCTATATTCTCCTTCTTTTTCAATATTTTCATTAGCTCTGTCCGACGGCTAGAAGGTTGAGCATCCAGGTATTCAAGTATAGGTTGATCCACAGGACACCCCAATTCTTTCTTTATAACAGGAAAATCAAGGGCACCGGGACGAGTCAACGTACCATCAAAATCAAATAAAACACCTTTAATATTTATTTCTCTTTTCATTTAACTGGTGAAAATTAGCCAGAAAATTAAATAATTTGTAACGTTTTATCCCAGCCTTATCAGTCCTGTCAAGGACAACCAAAATGGAGTTCAATTATCAAATTGAGATCACTTGAAGATCCGATGAAATACTAAGGTTCTTTTAGGTTGGCAAAATCCCATTGACTGTAATATAGTAATATCAAATAATATCGATGTAGGTTTTGAAATGCAACTGGTGACTGTATCACTAAAATTTCAAGTCATTATACCCTGAATGGTAAGGGAGTCTTTGTATCTTCCGCCTGTACAGAAAATGCAGGTTGTAGAATATGAAGGGCGGATCGAGCTTATCCCAGAACGAGATATTGCTGAGCTTCAAGGAATATTGAGAGAAATTGGGTCATCTCCTGACATTGGACAAAATGAAGTTTGGCTGAACCCAAATCTTAAATCCTGTACATAATTAGAAAAATATTTCAAGGAGAGGACAAAAAATGCATAAGGGAAAAAGGTATATATTTTTTTTAGCCATGATTGCAGGATGCGGTGCATCTATGCCAAAAGCAACTATTTACCAGGTTCCGCATAGTGACCCTGATATCTATGTTGATATTTATATACCTAACAAGACTTACAAAGGTACAACACTGTTTGCAGACAACCATAAGAAAGACCAACCAAAAATAATAGAAGTAGATATGAATGGAAAAATTATTTGGGAATATATACTTCCATATAATCTAAGAGAATACAATAATCCAGGGTTTGATGTTGAACGATTGTCTAATGGTAATATTTTATTTGTTTTACCATTAAAAGGTATTTATGAGATTAATCGTAGTGGTGATATTGTTTGGTCTTATTTGGATAGAAAAGTAACTCATGATGCAGATCGTCTGCCAAACGGCAATACTCTTGTGGTATTTGGCGGTTTTGATAGAAAAAATGACGCACAAGCAAAAGAGATTAACCCAAAAGGAGAGATTGTTTGGAGCTGGAAGGCAAAAGATCATCTCGATAATGCTGAGTATGAAAATATTTTTGATCAAGGCTGGACACATGCCAATGCTGTTTCAAGGTTAGAAAATGGCAATACATTAATAAGCTTAAGGAATTTTAATATAGTAGTAGAAGTAAATCGTAACGGTTCTATTGTTAGAACTATCGGCAAAGGTATTTTTCACTATCAACACGATCCTGAGGTTTTACCAAATGGTAATTTACTTGTAATGAACCACTCAAGACCCAATAAAGCGATAGAAATCAACCCAAAGACAAACAGAGTTGTATGGGAATCTAGAAATTTTGGAAAAGAAATGTCTCCTGTTAGAGATGCCGATAGACTGCCAAATGGTAATATCTTAATTACAGGGACAACAAAACTTCTTGAATTTACACCGAATGGAGAACTTGTTTGGCGACTTAATTTGGATGTAACCTTTACAAACCGAAGACAAGCACCGGCACTAGGCTTTTACAAAGCTCAAAGAGAGTGAAGCTCCCCGCCTTAAACGGTGTGGTATTTTACTTATTTCATCGCTTATCACTTGAGGAATGAGCAATGAAAGAACAAAATGGAGTTATTGACTACACCCCAGATAAAAAACTTCTCGTCCCAAACTTCCCCAATATACCTTTCATCGAAGGAGACGGGACCGGTCCTGACATCTGGAGGGCAACCCGATTAGTGTTGGATGAATCAGTATCACGAACTTATGGAAAAACGAGAAGGATTCAGTGGGTAGAGGTCTTAGCAGGCGAAAAGGCCCTTCATCAAATTGGTAGTTGGCTCCCCAAAGAAACCTTAGAACTTATTAAGACATATCGAGTCGCAATTAAGGGCCCCCTTACCACTCCTGTGGGGAAGGGCTTTCGTAGTCCTAATGTGGCCTTGCGCCAGGAGCTGGACCTTTATGCCTGCATTAGACCGGTGAAATATATCCCTGGGATCCCCAGCCCCGTGAAACATCCGGAACTGGTAAATATGGTGGTCTTTCGAGAGAACACCGAGGATATATATACAGGCATCGAATTTCCCTCAGGGAGCCCCGAAGCAGAGCAGCTCAGAGAATATCTCAGCAATACATTAGGAAAGAAAACCCCGGAGGTATCGGCCATAGGCATCAAACCCATAAGCCCTAAGGGATCTCGTCGACTTGTTCGTATGGCGATACAGTATGCCCTGGACAATGGCTTCCCCTCGCTAACGCTTATGCACAAGGGTAATATAATGAAGTTCACAGAGGGGGGGTTCCGGCAGTGGGGGTATGAGCTGGCCCACGAAGAGTTCGCCGATCAAACCGTGTTCGAATCGGACTTGCCTAAAGGAGGCCGGACTGGGGGTAAACTGTTGATCAAAGACCGCATTGCGGATATGATATTCCAGCAAGTACTCTTGAGACCTGAGCAGTATCATGTAATCGCTACGACCAACCTCAACGGTGACTATCTTTCGGACGCCTTGGCCGCTCAGGTAGGAGGCTTGGGAATAGCTCCGGGAGCTAATATCGGCGACGGCTATGCGGTCTTTGAAGCCACGCACGGCACAGCGCCCAAGTACGCGGGTCAGGATAAGGTGAACCCGAGTTCCCTAATTCTCTCAGGGGCGATGATGCTTGAGTATCTTGGTTGGAGGGAGGCAGCAACATTAGTTCGAAAAGGCCTGACCGATTCGATAGCTCAAAAAACAGTGACCTATGACCTGGCCCGACAGATGGAAGACGCCACTGAGGTGAAGTGTACGCAGTTCGCAGAGGCAATCATGAAGAATATGTAATTTCAGGGTGACACATTATGGGAAACAATCTTGTACAGAAGATAATGGAACCACACCTGGTATCGGGATTACTCGTCGCCGGAAGTGAGGTGGGTATTTCTATTGACCATACACTAATCCAAGATGCTACTGGTACCATGACGTTGCTCCAGTTTGAAGCTCTGGGTATACCAAAGGTGAGAACAAAACGTTCAGTAGCATATATTGATCATAATACATTGCAGATAGGCTTTGAAAATATGGATGACCACAAATTCATTGAGTCAATGTGCCGTAAGTTTGGTATCTATCTATCAAGGCCTGGAAATGGGATCTGCCATCAGGTTAACTTAGAGCGCTTTTCGATTCCTGGGGATACTCTACTTGGAGCGGACAGCCACACCACCACTGCAGGTGGGGTAGGAATGCTGGCTATAGGAGCCGGAGGTCTTGATATAGCCGTAGCCATGGCGGGAGAACCTTTTTATATGACTATGCCCGATGTTCTTAAAGTAGAACTCAAGGGAGAACTTCCGCTATGGTCGTCCGCAAAGGATGTGATCCTTGAGATACTTCGTCGTTTGACAGTATCCGGAGGACAAAGAAAGATTCTGGAGTTCAATGGCCCAGGTGTGAAAACCCTGAGTACAACTGAGCGGGCAACTATTGCCAATATGAGCATAGAGACAGGTGCTATCACCGCGGTTTTCCCATCGGACGAGATAACACGCACTTATTTCATAGCCCAAAATCGTGAAGAGGACTGGCTCGAAATTCAGCCTGATAAGGACGCTGATTACGATGAAGTTATGGATGTTAATCTTTCTGACATTGAGCCCCTTTTAGCCAAACCTCATTCTCCGGATAATGTTGTTCCAGTCAAGACAGAGGAAGGACTTCCAATTGACCAGGTTGCGATTGGGTCATGCACCAATTCCTCTCTTGAGGATATGTTAAAAGTGGCATCGATTCTCAAGGGACAGAAGGTGCCACCAGGAATGAGTTTGGTTATATCTCCAGGATCTCGCCAAGTTCTCTTAGAGTTGATTGAAAGAGGGGCACTCTCACAAATGATAGCGGCTGGGGCGCGTATTCTCGAGACAAGCTGTGGGCCTTGTGTTGGTATGGGGCAAGCTCCTTGCTCAAATGGTGTCAGTATACGCACCTTCAACCGTAACTTCAAAGGACGAAGCGGCACTGCTGATGCCTCTATTTATATAGTGAGCCCCGAAACAGCCGCTGCTTCGGCAATAAGAGGTATGATTACCGACCCACGAGCGCTTGGCGCACCTATCTTCATCAACCTCCCCAATAGATTTATAGTTGATGATAGTATGATTATCCCACCTCCTTCCGATGTTGAGGAAATCGAAATTGTACGCGGTCCTAATATTAAAACGCTACCCAGGTTTAGTGTATTACCTGAAAAGATAGAAGGGAAAATTTTACTCATAGTTGGAGACAATATTTCTACCGATGACATTATGCCAGCAGGAGCAACAATTCTGCCTCTGCGATCAAACATTCACGCCATATCCAAGTACGTACATTCTCGAATTGATCCCGATTTTGTAGATCGAGCTGAAAAAGAAGGAGGGGGCTTTATTGTTGCAGGCAAAAACTACGGCCAAGGTTCAAGCAGGGAGCACGCTGCGCTGGCACCCCGCTTTCTCGGAGTGAGAGCTGTGATTGCTCAATCATTTGCACGAATTCATAAGGCCAATCTTATCAATTTTGGTATTCTTCCATTGGAATTCGTACAAGATGAAGAACTATCTCTTCTCTCTACAGGTGACAGGCTACGTATAAAGAACTTAACCCGCCTGCTTATAGAAGGAGGGGATATGCCGCTTGAGAATATCACCCAAGGATTAGTTGTGAATATGCGTATGGACATCTCTGCCAGGCTAAAAGAGATCCTTCTCGAAGGGGGGCTTTTAGCTTATACACGAAAAAATGTAAGCATGACTTGATAGAAATTCCAGAGCCACTTTAGGCCTTTGACTTGGGAACTGAAGAAGGCCAAAATGCCTTTAAATCAAAGAACTTAATTGACCAATGTAGAAATTATGTTGAAGAGGCCACAAGGATGGCAATGTCAATAATTGAAGAATAATCTTTAATACTATTGACCAAGAAACTTCAAGAAACATAATAAAGGAACCATACAATGAAAATCCTGCAACAAACCAATCATTCGGCCAGACGGAATCAATTTTGGGCGATAGTTTATCTTTTCTTCCTGCTCGGAATCTTTTGTACTCGTGCGACGGCTGGTGAGCTTAGACAGTTTGAACTAAACGATGGCAGTGTTATTAACGGTGAAATCGTCTCTTTCAAGGATGGTGTTTACACAATAAAATCAAACACCCTTGGCTCTATAAAAATCAAAGAATCTAAAATTCAGACAATACGTTCAAAACCTCAAGCTGAAATCAGCGAGAGACCTGAAAAGCAATCAAACAAATCCGTCAGTACACAGCTACAAACCCTTCAGAAATCAATGATGGATGATGAACAAGTTATGAATATGATCATTTCTTTACAAAATGATCCCGATTTTCAAGAGATTTTAAAAGATCCGGCTATCATAAATGCGGTGAATTCGGGTGACATAAACACCCTTATCTCAAACCCCAAATTCATGAAACTGCTAAATAATCCAAAATTTCAAAAAATCAAAAAAGAAGTCGTCAAGTAGTCGATCTCTATACGTAAACTCGCTACAACATTAATAAGTTACGAAAAGTGCCGGAATGCTCCGATTTTTAGTCGGTGAGCTTCACTTAGCCTAAGTTTATTCCCTATACCACCAAAAATCGTTGTTTTCCACAGGGTCATAATACTTTGATTTCCCGTTTACTATGACCCTTGGCGACAATGTTAATTCGTCAAAGCCGCATCTCATAAGGCGATCGAAGGACATCATCCATCCTATAAATAAACCGTGTTTCTTAAAACTTTGGATGCTGTAAGTTGAACATGATGGGTACATCGGGCATTCTGAGGCTCGGACAGCAGAAAGATGATCCAAATCATCCCTATAGAAATGGATTATAGAGATTAGCGGATTGAACCTTTTCTTTAAATCATTTTTGATAGCCGAGTTATGGGCACAAGAAAAGAGCGGACAAAAAAGCATCAGGTATAATATCATTCTTTTTTTCATAATTTTTAACATCTCAGGCGTTATTTAAACATATTCCAGCAGAAAATTCTCTTCAATAAATGCCACGTTTGGGCCTCAGGCGTTCCAGAAGCAGGGAAATAAAGAAGCACGCCGCCCCCACCATAATTATTGAGGCGCCTGAGGTTATATTGAACGAATAGGAGAGCCAAAGACCAGTAGAAGTAAAAAGAAAATTCAGCAAAATAGAATAAGACATCATTTCAAAAAGTGAACCTGAAAACTTTTCAGAAATATAGGGCGATATCGTCAACAGTGCAATGATAAGGATTAAGCCAACAACCTGAATAATCATTACCACAGAAAGGGCAATCATTGTCATGAGAAGTAAATAAAGAACCTTTACAGGTACACCTCTGACCTGGGCAAATTCTTCATCGTAGGACAGAGCCGCCAGGTCGTAGTATAAATAACTTACAGTGAGGACAATTAGGCCGTTTAAGACGAGCGTCAGCCAGAGATCGGATATGGGGACGGTCAAGATACTGCCAAAGAGATAACTCATCAAGTCCACATTATAGCCTGGCGTCACATCAAGCAGGACCACACCAAGGGCCATACCCACCGCCCATAGAACACCAATAATTGTGTCGGCCCTATGTTTGGTTTTCAAGCTGATCGCCGCCATGAGTACAGAAACCAATAGCGAAAAACCCAAAATACCCAAAATAGGGGATAGTCCAAAAAAGAAGGCCAGCCCAACACCCCCATAGGCTGCATGGGCAATGCCCCCGGAAATGAAAACAATCCGGTTTACAACGACAAATGTTCCGATCACGCCGCAGGTAATACTGGCGAGGAGGCCAGCCAGAAGGGCATTTCTCATGAATTCAAATTGGAGCACTTCAATCATCTCATTGATCCTCGTGCGTCCGCAAAATCCGATGTGGCAACCCATGTGCGATTAGATCCACCGGACAATGATACGCCATCTCAAGCATCTCACCGGTGATTTCAGGGGCGTTATGTAAAATGAGCTGTTGATTAACGCACGCCACTGATTTGACATAACTTGAGACAATGCTCAAATCATGACTGACCACAACAATGGTTACTGCCTTGTTGAGTTCTTTTAAAAAGGTATAAAGATCGGCCTGCCCCTTCGTGTCAACGCTTGCCGTGGGTTCGTCTAAAAAAAGTATCGCCGGTTCAGCCACAGGCGCTCTGGCTAAAAAAACCCTTTGCCTCTGTCCCCCGGAAAGCTCCTCCAAGCGATATGTACGGTGTTCCCACATTTCCACTCGCTCTAAAGCTTTCTGTGCGAACATTCTATCAGCCTTAGAAAAACGCCACCAGCCTCCACCGCCCTTCATTCTGCCCATAAGTACCACATGCAGGACCGATATTGGAAAGCTCTTATTCGCACCAATTTCCTGGGGTACATATCCGACTCGCTGAACAGCTTCCTTAGGAGACAGACCTAAAATGCTGATGGTTCCCTGATCAAGCTCCAAAAGGCCAAGCATCAATTTGAGTAGTGTCGTCTTGCCTCCTCCGGTAGGGCCAATGATAGCAAGGAAATCCCTTGGATGAACTATGAAATTAACATCTTTTAGTACAGGTTGTCCGTTAAAGGAGAACCAGATATTACGAACCTCTATAATCGGGAAATCCTTCAATATCATTACCTCAGAGCAGCCCTGAATTTCTCTGCCACTTCTTTCAAGTTCTTGGCCCAGTCTGGGTGGAGTGGGTTCACAAAAGCGACCTCTCCACCTATGGCCTTTGCAATAATTTCAGCACTTTTTGTCGAGAACTCAGGCTGAACGAAAACCACTTTAATGCCATCTCTCTTTGCCCTCTCGATCAGGCGCTGCAAAGCCTCGGGCTTGGGTTCCTTCCCTTCGCTTTCAACAGGAACCATATTGAGTCCATAGGTATGAGCAAAATACCCCCAGGCTGGGTGAAAGACCATGAATCTTTCCCCCTCTTTCCCTAAAAATACCCTTCGGAGCTCGGCATCAAGATCCATGATTTCAATTATAAATTTCTTGTAGTTTGCCTCATAAACCGAACTATTGCCCGGATCGACCTTAAGCAAAGCATCAAGTATGTTCCTGGCCTGGACCATCACAAGCGGGGGGGATAGCCAGACATGCGGATCCTTGATTCCGTGGGGTTTGCCATCTTTCATGGGCATTTTTTCAATGCCTGCTTCAGTATAAACGACAAGCATCTTTTGGTTGGATGAGACAATCTTTTTAAGCCATGTCTTTTCGAACGGAACACCGATGGCAAAATAGATCTTGGCCCTGGAAAGTGCGACCATCTGTTTAGGCTTAGGCTCATAGGTCGCTGGACTGGCACCGGGCTGGACCATAATAGAGACATCAAGTAGACTTCCACCTATTTTCTCAACAAAGTATTTCTGTGGAACAATACTGACAAAAACTTTCAGTGAATCTTCCGCCCTGGCTGTTGACAATAAAGATGTTTCTAATAAAAAAAATGTGGTAAAAAATAATACAAATATCTCCAATTTTCTCTTCATCTTTTATCTCCTCCTGAACAGGCTTCTTGGTCTTCCAACGTCTTTTTATCCATAATATGTCTCCTTTTCCCTACTGTCTCTTTTTGCTTATTAGAGCAGATTAAATGCAGTTCATTGCATTCTTCGCATTCTTCAAGAGAATGATCATTTAAAAACTTATCAAGGTGAAATTTTTGATAAGGCGTCATAATGCCTGTGCCTTTACAAAGAGGACAAGAACTGTCAAGAGATGATAAAATGGCATTGCGAATAAATTCGGAGCGATTTGGTATTCCCTTCATTGCCTTTAAAAGAGAAGCATCTGCTTTGAATGTAATTATCTCATGTTTGGTTTTATCCATGTGAAAATCCTTTCGAAAATTACAATTATAATGTCATTTTAAAGACCCTAATTCTTTATTACTTCGTATTACCATGATGTCAAGAAAAATTGAAAAAAAAGCTTGACTTGATATTTTTCAAATGATAGTTAGATTTATAAAACATAATTTTGCTTCCCTAATAGATTGTTTAAATGTCAAAAGAAACAAACAATACATACCAAAAGCCCTTAACCCCGACAATGGAGGATTACCTTGAGGCAATCTTTAATCTAAGCAAGGAAAAAAGGATTGTCAGGGTCAAGGATATTGCCAAAAGGCTTGGTGTAAAGATGCCCACAGTTACCAACATGCTTAATACCCTGAGCAAAGAGGATCTAATCAACTACGAAAAATATGAATATATGGAGCTCACAGATAAAGGGCTTGATGTTGGCAGAGAAATACGTCGGAGGCATCATGTTTTTCGGAGTTTTTTGACCGATATTTTAAAGGTCGATTACAAAAAGGCTAATGAAGAGGCCTGTAAAATGGAACATACGGTCAGTCAATCTACACTGGATAGATTGGTAGAATTTATGGAATTCACCCAGTCCTGTCCCAGGACTGGCTCAAGTTGGATCGACAATTTCGATGAATACCGACTGTGCGGCCAAAAACCTGAAAAATGTTTAGATCTGATGAAAGAGTTTGCAAATAGATTTGAGGAAAGCATAAAGGTTATGGAAGAAATGGAGGCAAAAACTAATGGTGCTTAGTAGCGTCAAACCAGGAAATGAGGTAACTATTATAGATATAAATGGCGGAAGAGGGATTAGATCAAAACTTTATAGTATGGGTTTAGTGCCTGGGACAAAACTTACTGTTTTGAACGGACACAGTGCTGGTCCAATCATGATTGCCGTAAGAGACTCCAGATTGGCAATTGGTTATGGGATGGCCCAGAAAATCATTGTGAGATAAATTTTTTTTAACTGTAAATTAGATGGGTCTAACTTAATTATTAATTTCTAATCAATGACACATACAAATAAAAGAGATCTAATAAAAGTTATTGATAAGAGCGCCGAAGATCTGCACCGGAAAATAGATATGCATCGGTATCTTATGTCCACCATACTTGAACAAAGAGTAAGTGATAAAAAGTTAAATACCCTCTTATTTCCCTTATATTCTCCTTATGAAAGCAGATTGAAGGAAGTGGTAAAGGAGGCTATAGAGGTCTTGGAACAGACCAGGGGAAGTCATTTAAATCTAAAAAATTGGAGGCATTGCGTAAAAAGCTTACACAGGCACTTATAGAACAAAAATAAGAAAGTAAGGAATGTCTTACGGTCTTCGGTCTTTAAGCTTTATGGGACGCGGAGAAAGTGAAGGCGTAACTTGGGGTAAATGTCCCTGGTTGCGCCTTTTTTTGTCTATGTGGAAACAAATTATTAATAAGGAGGAAAGAGAAATGAGTAGATTGAAAAGGTATTTGATCGTTATTACTGCTGTTTTTTGCGTATGTCTCTGGGGAACACAACCTGTTTTCAGTGCTGTTTCCAATTATGAGCTTGAGCAAAGAATCAAGGAACTTGAAGAA
>CAYRFN010000094.1:0-14441 GCA_964423495.1 uncultured Desulfobacteraceae bacterium | reverse complement strand
GCCTTTCTATTTCTGATCCATGGTTAACACCCAGGGGCTTTCGATCCAGTCATAGAAGGGACGGATTTCTTAAAAGAGAGTCCCCTGCCCTTCTAAATGCGAAGCCTTTTGAACGTTACCAGTTTTTTACATAAAGGCTCAGGATTGCAACGAATTTATCTTCATAATTATTTCGAGAGAGGCTATGGGTCGTAGATCCTTTGTACTTAAACTAAGTCCTTCGATTCATAAATTCGATGACGAATTCATTCAGACTTCGGCTGAGCTCAGTCGAAGCCCTCAGGACTTAGTGCTGTCTTCGACGTATTTGATAGTTAAAATACGTCACCGTATTTGCGAATCGAAGCACTAAGGCATTTTATCATTAGTGGCAGTAGGTTGCACCCTAAAAGAAATACATCAGGCGGGCTTATTCAAAGCAACATTTGGTAAATTGTTCGTCGATGGGAACCGGATATTCACCGTCAAAGCAAGCCAGACAGAGATCTTCTTTTGGGATATTCGTGGCTTGAACCAGGTTATTAACATTTAGATAGCCGAGGCTGTCCAGGCCAATAAAATCCCGGATCTCTTCCACTGATTTCAGGGCAGCAATCAGTTCGCCCTTTGTTGAAAAATCGATCCCATAGTGACATGGGAATCTATGGGGTGGACAGCTCACAAGCATGTGGATTTCACGGGCACCTATCTTCCTTAAAGTCTTGATTCTTGTTCGTGCTGTAGTCCCACGAATAATGGAATCCTCTATGATTAATACACGCTGGTTTTTCAGCAGTTCCTTAACAGGATTGAGTTTGATCTTTACCCCGAAGTCCCTCATGCTCTGGGAGGGCTGGATAAATGTCCTGCCCACATAATGATTCCTGATCACACCCATTTCTAAAGGGTATCCCGAGGCCTGGGCATATCCGATAGCCGCATAATTTCCAGAATCGGGAAATGGCATCACCAAGTCAATTTCCCGGGGAAATTGTTTGACCAAAAGTTCTCCCTGCTTTTTTCGAAAGAGGTATACGTTCTGACCGAACACATTGCTGTCAGGCCTGGCGAAATATATCAATTCGAAGATACATTGACTCTTACGGGATTTTATCCCTGATGGGATACTTCTTAGACCGTTTTTGTCAATGATAAGAATCTCCCCCGGCTGTATTTCTCTTATGTATTCCGATTCCACAAGATCGAAGGCGCAGGTCTCTGATGCGAGGACATAGCTGGAACCTAATTTTCCAAGACTGAGGGGCCGAAAGCCGTTCGGGTCCCTGACTGCAATGATAGTGTCTTCGCTCATGATAACCATGGAATAGGCCCCTTTAATGCGGGCCATAGTTTCTATCATTGCCTGTTCCAGTCCTTTTTTTAGGGATTTTGCTGTTAAATGTAATACTACTTCGCTATCCATACTGGTCTGGAAAATTGAACCATTGCTTTCCAGTTCTGATCGAATCTGCCGAGCATTAACGAGGTTGCCATTGTGTGCAACGGCCAGAGTCTTGCCCGAATATTGAATCCTGAAAGGCTGGGCGTTGATAGGAAGGGATGCACCGGTTGTGGAATATCTTACATGGCCAAGGGCTACATGTCCTTTGAGCTTATTTAAGATCTGTTCGTTGAAGATTTCTGAAACAAGACCCATAGCCTTGTGCTCAAGGACTTTCTTCCCATCAGAGGTTACAATTCCTGCACTTTCCTGGCCACGATGCTGCAAGGCATAAAGTCCGAAATAGGCGAGCTTTGCCGCCTCTTCATGCCCATAAACAGCAAAAATGCCGCATTCCTCTTTGGGATGATCCGGCGAAATCAATTTTTTTTGAACCTTATAAGCCATCAGTTGTTACCCCTTTTTTTGAAAAGTATTTAAAAAATCCTAATTAGGATTTTGAATTTTTTGATGGTATTCCTGGATGGTCTTCACATTAATTTTTCCCTCAATCATGGATTGGATAGCAAAGGCCGTTGCTTTGGAACCCGCAATGGTTGTTGTATATGGTATATTGAAAGTAAGTGCCGTTCGGCGAATGGAGTAGGATTCAGCAATTGCCTTCTTGTCACTTGTGGTGTTGATTACCAAATCAATCTCCCCGTTTTTGATCATGTCTACAATATGGGGTCTTCCCTCCCTCACCTTATTGACCTTTTGGTTTGATATTCCGTGCTGCAAAAGAAAAACAGAGGTGCCTTTGGTAGCCACAATATTGAATCCCAAGTCATAAAAGAGAAATGCGGACTCTAATAAAGACATTTTGTCTTCATCCTTGACACTGATAAATACAGTCCCCGAAAGGGGCAATTTTTGTCCAGCTGCAAGCTGTGATTTGGCAAAGGCCAGCCCGAAGGATTCATCAATGCCCATGACCTCTCCTGTCGATTTCATTTCAGGCCCCAAAATGGTATCCACGTCAGGGAAACGGGCAAAGGGAAAAACCGATTCCTTGACTGATATATGAGGCGGGATAACCTCCTTTGTAATGCCTAAATTTTTCAGGCTATTTCCCATGATCAACTTTGTGGCCAATTTGGCCAGAGGGATGCCTGTCGCCTTGCTCACAAAGGGGATGGTTCTTGAAGCCCTCGGATTGACTTCCAGCACATAAATCACGCCGTTTTTAATAGCAAATTGGATGTTCATCAATCCCACCACGTTCAACTCACGGGCCAAGGCCCCGGTAAACTCCTTGATCTGTGCCAGGATATCTTCTTTCAATGAAATGGGAGGAAGGACGCATGCGCTATCCCCGCTATGTATGCCCGCCTCTTCAATGTGCTCCATGATGCCACCCACAATGGTTTCATTTCCATCAGAGATGGCATCCACGTCGATTTCAATAGCATTCTCCAAGAAACGGTCGATCAAAACTGGCTTGCCGGGCGACACCCGGACGGCATTCCTGATATAAATCTCCAGATCCTCCCTGTCATAAACGATTTCCATGGCGCGTCCGCCTAAGACAAAAGAGGGCCTGACCACCACAGGATACCCGATCCGACCTGCAACCTTTATGGCTTCATCCTTATTAAATGCAATCCCGTTTTCCGGCTGGAGAATATTAAGCTTTTTCAAGAGGCCCTGAAAACGCTCCCTGTCCTCGGCACGGTCGATGCTGTCAGGACTGGTCCCGAGTATGGTCACACCTGCCTCTGCCAATGAAACGGATATGTTCAAGGGCGTCTGCCCGCCGAATTGAACAATAACCCCTGCCGGCTTTTCCTGCTCAATGATATTCAGGACATCCTCTCTGGTAAGGGGCTCAAAGTAGAGTTTGTCAGAAGTGTCATAATCTGTGCTCACCGTCTCAGGATTGCTATTGACCATGATGCTCTCTATTCCCATCTCCTTTAATGCAAAGGATGCTTGGACACAGCAATAATCAAATTCAATCCCCTGCCCGATCCGATTAGGACCGCCTCCGAGGATCACCACTTTTTTCTTTTCGGATTTTCGTATCTCATTTTCTTCTTCATAGGTTGAATAGTAGTAAGGTGTAAAGGCCTCAAACTCTGCAGCACAGGTATCCACCAGCTTGTAAACCGGCTCAACGGCCTTTGACCTTCTTAGCTCTCTTATATGCTTTTCGGTTGAGTTGAAAAGAAGGGCAAGTTGAATATCCGAAAACCCATACTCCTTGACTTGCTTAAGGTAATCCGGCTTCCATTTTTCAGGAAGGTTTCCCTGTTCTCCCATGGCCTTCAGTTTTTTTTCCATCTCATATATCTGTTGGATATGGTAGAGGAACCAGGGGTCAATGCGAGTGAACTCATAGACCTTTTCAACCGTCATCCCTGCTTCAAAGGCGTCTCGGATATAAAAGATCCTGTTCGAATTGGGGTAAATAAGGCCTTCTTCTATCTCCTGGACATACGGTTGACGGTCCTGACTGGAGTGCCTGTCTGATCCAAGTCCGTATCTGCCGATCTCCAGGGAGCGTATCGCTTTTTGAAGGGCCTCCTTGAAAGTCCTGCCAATGGCCATGGTCTCGCCCACGGACCTCATGGAGGTCGTCAGCCTATCCTTCGCACCGGGGAATTTTTCGAAGGTCCACCGCGGTATCTTAACAACGCAATAATCAATAGTCGGTTCAAAGGAGGCAAGGGTCTCCAGGGTAATATCATTGACAATCTCATCAAGGGTATATCCAACTGCCAGTTTGGCGGCTATTTTTGCAATGGGAAACCCAGTAGCCTTTGATGCAAGGGCCGAACTCCTCGACACCCTCGGGTTCATCTCAATGACCACCATTTCTCCTTTTTCAGGATGGATCGCAAACTGGATGTTGGAACCGCCTGTCTCCACACCGATTTCTCTGATAATATCGATGGCTGCATCTCTCATGGCCTGGTATTCTCGGTCAGTAAGGGTCTGGGCGGGTGCAACGGTGATGCTGTCCCCGGTATGAATTCCCATGGGATCAAAATTCTCAATCGAACAGATAATCACGACATTATCTTTGTTGTCCCGCATGACTTCTAATTCATATTCTTTCCATCCGAGAAGAGACTCCTCAATGATAATCTCAGAAATCATGCTTGCATCCAGCCCGGCGCTTGCAAGGGTCTCCATCTCTTCTTTATTATAGGCCACGCCGCTGCCTATGCCACCTAATGTAAAACTGGCCCGAATAATAAGGGGATAACCGATCCTTTTTGCCACGTCCCTGGCTTGGGCCATGTCCCGGGCAATGCCGCTTTTGGGCACACGCAGCCCAATTTGGCCCATGGCATCCCGAAATTGCTCCCGGTCTTCAGCCTTTAAAATGACCGGAATGGAAGCGCCGATCATCTCGATGCCAAGTTTTTCCAGTAAACCGGTCTCGGCCACCTTCACGGCCGTGTTGAGGCCGGTTTGACCGCCCAGTGTAGGCAGTATGGCCTGGGGCCTCTCACGATCAAGCACTTTTGCCAGGAATTCCGGTGTGACAGGCTCGATATATGTACGATGGGCCATTTCGGGATCGGTCATTATGGTGGCCGGGTTGCTGTTGATGAGGATGACGTCGTATCCTTCCTCCATCAATGCCTTGCAGGCCTGGGTCCCGGAATAGTCGAATTCACAGGCCTGACTGATGATGATGGGGCCGGACCCGATGAGGAGGACTTTATTTATGTCCGTGCGTTTGGGCATAATTGTTAAAAAGAGTAACGAGTAAGAGGAAAAGAGGTCATTTTGTTACCTGTCACTTGTCATGTTTCACTTTCATTGTGCTTTTCCATAATCTCAATAAATCTGTCAAAGAGGTAAGTAGAATCATGCGGCCCAGGTGAGGCTTCGGGATGGTATTGAACCGAGAAGAGAGGGATTTTTTTATGTATAAGACCTTCCAGTGTTCTGTCATTAAGATTAATGTGGCTCAAAACTATGTCAGGATTTTTTAAAGATTCCATATCCACGCAGAATCCATGGTTTTGGGAGGTGATTTCCACTCTCCCGGTTGTAAGATTTTTGACAGGTTGATTAGATCCACGATGGCCAAACTTAAGCTTGAAAGTCTTCCCCCCTAAGGCTAATCCAATCAACTGATGACCAAGACATATCCCGAAGATCGGCCTTCTACCTATTTGATCCCGGATGGTTTCTATTGCATAGCTAACCGCTGCAGGGTCCCCTGGACCATTACTCAGGAAGAGTCCGTCAGGATTGAGTCTATCTATGGTATAGGAGTCCACGTCTGCGGGTAACAGTAAAATCGTGCATCCTCTCTTGGCGAGTGACCTGAGGATATTGTACTTAACGCCGTAGTCCATTGCCACAACATGAAAGCTTTTCTTGTCTTCTGTCCATTGAAATTGATCTACATCCGTTTCTAACTTCACCGGACCATCATTTTTCCATAGCATAGGCTCCTTGCAGGTTACCTCTTTAACCAGGTCTCTACCAATTATATTGGGGGATTGTTTTGCCTTTTCAACCAAGGAGATCGGGTCCAAATCCTGTGTCGATAGTGCCGCCTTCATAGCACCAGCCAGTCTAATGTGCCTGGTAAGGGCGCGGGTGTCTATACCCTCAATCCCTGGGATGTTATTCGACTTGAGGTAATCCTTTAGAGTCCTCTGTGACCGCCAGTTGCTCGGGTATTCCTGGTATTCTTTTACCAACAGGCCCTTCACCTGAATCTTCTCGGATTCAATATCCTGATCATTGATTCCATAGTTGCCGATCAGGGGGTAGGTCATAGTCACCATCTGGTTGCAATAGGAAGGATCCGTCAGTATCTCCTGATAACCGGACATGCTGGTATTGAAAACCACTTCCCCTACAGCTTCTCCATGGCCTGTAAAAGAACGACCAGTGAAAACTCTTCCGTCTTCTAAAGCTATCAACGCCTTTATCATGTCCATGTATTCCGTACCTTGATACCCAGGGCGTTAAGGGCCTCCTTGATTTGTTTGATTGTGTAGATCTCATAATGGACAATTGATGCAACAAGCGCTGCATCTGCCTTGCCCTTTGTCAGTACCTCATGGATATGATTTATATTTCCTGCACCGCCGGAAGCGATCACAGGAATATTCACATTTTCGGAAATAAGTGAGGTTAGTGCCACTTCATAACCCTGCTGTGTGCCGTCCGCATCAATGGAATTAAGACAAATCTCACCTGTCCCTAAATCTTCCGCTTTCTTAGCCCAGGCAAGGGCATCAATGCCTGTATACGTTCTGCCACCATGGATTACCATTTCATAACCTGATGGAATCTTCTTGGAAGGCTTGACCCGTTTAACATCCATTCCGAGGACAATACACTGACTTCCAAAGGCCCTGGCTCCTTCAGAAATAATTTTTGGGTCTTTTATGGCCTCGGTATTAACACTTACCTTTTCTGCGCCGGCGAGAAGAACACTTCGCATGTCCTCGATGTTCCTTATTCCCCCACCCACAGAAAAAGGTATAAAGATTTCTTCGGCCACACGGCGAACAACATCTATCATAATATTTCTACGATCGCTGGAAGCAGTAATATCGTAAAAGACAATCTCATCAGCCCCCTCCTTATAATAGAACCTGGCCATATCCACGGGATCGCCTATGTTCACGTTTTCCTTAAATTTTATACCCTTGGTTGTTTTCCCATCCTTCACATCGAGACAGGGTATGATCCTTTTACTCAACATCGTAACCGTTCCATGTGCAGAAGTTATTTAATATTTTGAGTCCAGGTTTTCCACTTTTTTCAGGATGAAATTGCATAGCAATAAGGTTCTTATCGCCAATAATTGATGGAAATTCTATGCCATAATCGGTCGTCCCGATGACAAATTTATCTGAAGCAGGCATTGGATAATAGGAATGGACAAAGTAAAATTCATCAGAAGGCCTGATTCCTTCCAGCACCGGATGTCTCTTATTTAAACAAACACTATTCCATCCCATGTGAGGTATTTTAAGCCGCTCATTTTTCCTAAAAAAAAGAGGATTTGGAAACAATTTAACATTTCCCTCAATTAATCCTAAACACTGCGTATCGTTCTCTTCGCTTTTATCCAGTATGATATGTGAACCCAGACATATCCCCAAGAAAGGCTTGTCGCTTTCAAAATACTGCTTTAAGACTGTATCCAAACCAAGATGTGTTAGATTAGCAATCGCCTTTCCTGCCGCTCCCACTCCCGGAAAGATTATCCTTTCAGAGTTCAATATCTCTTTCTTATCCTGAGTTATTCGGCAAGGAAATCCCAACTTTTTCAGAGCACGTTCTACACTCTTCAGGTTTCCAGCTTCATAATCAATAATCGCAATCACCGGTTTGTCCATTACTTCCCCCACTCATCAAGACCGGCTTCTTCTAAATTAGTCGCTCCTTTAGGCCTCACTTTTCGATAGACCTCCATCGGATTTTTTCTCTTACCCTCAACACTTAGCAGATCATTTTCAATGGAAATACCAAAAAGGCGTTCGTTTTCTTTAAGGAATGGAAGGATGAGGTTCCAGTCCTTGTTTTCCAACGCTACAATTTCTCCACCGTTTAATTGTTGGTCATCTACTAATTGAAAGGGGTCCCGAATATAAATGGCTCCTCCGGATGCTAATGAAAAAAAATTTGAACCTGGGTAAGGATTGGGTTGTGGCCTAACATCTCCATTATCATTGAATTCCATACCGTTTACGACCACGAATCCCCCTCCGTTTAATGGGTCACCAGCCATGAACGATTCGGCCAGGTAATCAAGGCAAGTACCGTTTATGACCACCCTTGGCTTGCCTACTGCGTTTATGAGTGGCCGACCTGCGGCATTACCCATTACATACACATCGCCACCTTTTGAACCATACATGAAGGTCTGGCCGACATCTCCAAAGATAACCATTTTACCTGATTTCATGATCTGACCCAACTGATCCTGTCCATTACCGTGCACATATATGCTGAGTCCATCAATACCTGATCCTAGATAGTCACCAGAACTGCCGTAAACATCAATTCGGACACCTCCAGAGTCTGGACCAAATCCACACCCTTGGAAACGCTGGCCTTTTAGCCCAAATACTATAAACCTCCGCCATCCTCTAAAATAGGCCTCCGCCGTTAAGCGGCTATCACAATGATCTCCTTCAGAGGGAAAGAGAGAAGCATCAATTATCAGCACTTTTTCGTTGTAGGACGGACCTCTAAAAAATTGTCTGGTTTCCCAGTCGATCAAGCGATAAGTCGAACTTTCTTCTTCCCTATCAAGGGATGGAAAATTGTAGAAGACGGCTTCAAGAGTCTGGTTGATCATCTGAAGAATGGATCGACGTTTCTTATCATAGGTTGGGTAGCGTCGATCAAGTAGTTGTGTCAGGGCTGATAGAGCTACTTCGAAATATGCATCCCCTTTATAGGCCCATGCCTTGATTTTTCTCAAGCAGTCAGCCAAGTCCGCATAATCCCATTCTTTTATTCCCTTTTTTAGATATTCATACAATAGTTCGGGGCGCTGGAGTTCAAAATAGCTGGATATATCAAACCGACCCAGGTATTCATTCTCCCTTATGTAGTAAAAACGCCCAGGTAGGTAAGGGAACTGACCCTCTGGGACAGTGGTTTCCCGTCTAAACTTATCAACGCATTTTAATCTCCGCTTGAGAGATCCTGTATCTGTTTCATTAAGGTTGAAGATAAAGGCCCCTCCATCTGTATGGCTTCCACCACGCGCGTTCCAGTAAAGGTCAGCCACGGTTCCTATTCGAGGATCTTCATTGGACAGGCTTTTCAGGGTGGCATCAATCGCCTGTTTTTCTGAGCATATCAGCCCCACCTGGACCTGGCCATCGTGGAGGGCAAAGACCTGGGGTCTGAGCATCGAGGTATCGGTGATGCCGATAAGTTGAAGTCTCCTGTTATGGGTATCGTTTCGGGCGATAATAAAAAACCACGGGCCGTCCGGTGAGCCATGAATATGAGCCGCCTGAATGGCCCGGTAGATACGCTGTTTTTCTTTAGGCAGTTGATCAAAGTCTCTCTCCATGGTTGGAGCCAGGGCCTCTATCACATATTCGAGAGGATAGCCATAAGTTCGGCTGTAAAGATCAAAAAGAAGGGCTGAGACCTCCGTATCCGTCAAAAATTGGGGAAAAATATTTCTTTGCTTTAAATATTCGCAGACAGAGACATAATTGGCAAAATCCCCATTATGTACGAGGGCCTCATTCAGCCCAATAAAGGGATGGGCGCCGGCCGGGTGCCATACCCTTCCTTTGGTGGGATACCGTTGATGTGCAATCCAGATATGGGCCTTAAAATCGTCCAATTTGTAATACTGAACCACTTGTTCAGCATAACCAACAATCTTGAGTATAAAGAAGTCCCTGCCATGGGATAATACAAAGGCATGTTGTTCGCCAGAAGCGTCATAATAGGTCTTGTTGATCCGAAAACTGTTCTGGTATATAAACTCATCTTCAGCCTGTCGTCTGGTCAGCTTCTCCAGACCATTATTGGAGATAAACGCATCAAGGACCTTAGACTTTACGCGCACAAAATAGCGACAAACATCAGGGGGTTGGACATTAAGTCCCGATATATCTCTGTAATCGTCGGTGTGTGGAATCCGTTCTGCAAAATCCACATTTAAAAACGGATCAATAAAGCGTTGGTCAAGATCCTCCATAATCCCTTTTTCCAATACCGCAATCTGAAGGATGTAGTCCTCTTCCAGTATTTCCCTTGAAACTCCCAGCATCCTGTGGTCGAAGCCCATGGCCGCAATTCCACCGCCACGACCGTTTCCCCGATTATGCATCTGTTTGGACGGCTCAAAAATATGTCTGCCCCTGACCGGAATACTACATGCAAAACCAGTAACACCGCAGCCGCCCTCGGCTTCAACCTCATATTGATGTCTGAGCGGTAAATCTTTTACCATCATTTCACGGGATTTAATGATCCTTGTAATGCTTTTATCTTGATTCATGATTCTATCTTCAGACAAATTAAAATTATACTTTTCATCACTTTAATTATCATTATTAACCTTTTCCAAATAATCAAGGTGAACCAGACAATCAGTCCGACCGACCAATTCTTTTAGACTCTTCATCCCTAATTGTTTTAAAATGCGGATCAACTCCTTGCGCCATGCGAGAAACATATTAATGATCCTCTGTGTTCCCCATTCGAGGTCGATAAGATCCATGAGTTCCGGGTCTGTTGTAGCGATCCCCCTCGCACAACCCCTGCCGCTCTCACAGTTATGACAACGAATACATTCCAAGGCAACCAAATCCGCAGTCCCCGTACATACCCCATCAGCCCCCAAAGCAATAATTTTGGCCACATCATGAGGGGTCCTGATCCCGCCGCTTGCAATAACCGTTATCTTGTCTCTAACACCCTCTTCCTCTAAAAAGAGATGGACTTTGGGCAGGGCATATTCAATCGGCATTGCGATGTTTTTTTTGGCAATATCCGGGGCTGCGCCTGTTCCCCCATAGCTGCCATCCAAATGAATGATATGCGCCCCTGCATAATAACTGCCCACGGCTACCATATCCACATCCGTGGGTGTGGAGACCTTGACGGAAACCAGTGCCTGGGGATTTATTGCCTTGATCCAATCCACATGCTTTTTATGATCTTCCACTGAATAGACGCTATGGAATGGAAAGGGGGAAAACAACGGATATCCGACTATGGCCTCTCGCATACGCGCAACACCGGTCGTCACCTTATCTCCCAAAAGATGACCCCCTAATCCGGGCTTGGCGCCTTGGGCATATTTAAATTCAACAATTTTGACCCTTTGAATGGTCTCCTCCCGAACCCCGAATAATCCGGTCGCCACCTGAGTGATTACATGGTCGTCATAGGGTTTCAATTCATCGGGATATCCCCCTTCCCCAGTACAGCAAAAAGTCCCTAAGGCGGACGCTGCCTTTATTCGGCTCAGCATCGTTGTGATGCTGACGGAACCATAAGACATCCCTCCCCCATAAAAAGGGACTTCGATCCTTATCCGATGGGCTTTATCTTGCCTTCGATTCAGTTCAACCCCTATATCTATGTCTTCATAAACGGTCTTATTATTTCCCGATTGGCCGTGCTCTTTAAAAACGAGCCGTAGTTTGTCAAATCCTCCACCGGAAGAGCCGATTTTATACTCGAGACCTGCCGGCGGGGTTTTACCGAATTCAGCCATGTACCAGGTGCTGGCAAGTATGTCCGCTGTCCAGCGAAAGTCACCCAAGACATCGAAATTGGGGTTTCTTTTTAAAGAAAGGGCCTTTCCCGGGCAAATTTGGTAACATGGCTCAGGACATTCGGAACCTACGCACAGATGGTTTTTAGTATATATGCCGTCCCTTCTTTTCACATGGACTCCATAGGGGCATATTTCCACGCACTTTCCGCAAGCAATACAATCTTTCGTCCTATTCAATCGGTATTTTCCGATAGGGTTTTTAAAACGTGAAGGTGTTCGCTTAATCTCCGGCAATTTGAAATCCATGTGGTTATTCAAGTTTGCATCCCTCCTCAAAGTGACCCATTGACCCGAAGGTGGCTTGATCAAGGTCTTCAAAAAACATGGCGCGACCCGTTTCGCCTCGCAATCGACGGGCATCCCTTAGTCCCATGGCTCCCATAACTTCTAAAAGCTGATTATGCCAGGCTCCGAGAAGATTCACCACTCGAGATGAGACCCAACCTGGAGATGCATCACCTATTTTCACCGGGCAGGATAATCCTTTAGTGCATCGCCGGCACATTCGGCATTCAAGGGCAATAAGTGCGGGAAAATCAATAAATACGCCATCCAGACCGCAGATAATGGATTTTGCCACATGTTCGGCCATGGCCAAACCCCCGCTGCCTAAAAGGGTGATTTCATCACGGATACCAGCCTCTACCAATGCATTATGCACTGAGCGGATGCCATCCTTTAAAAACATGGGTTCATCATCCAATACCCTGCCGTTGTCATTTCCCTCCAGATGAATGATTGAGACCCTATCCTTTGCCATCGAAATTGCAACTTCGGCCACATCCTTGGCCATAGGAATACGAATGATTATTGAGGCTGAGGGGTAATAGTTTCGAATCATATCAACGGTCTTTTCCCAGCCTTCTTTCCATGGGACCTCAAAAAGCCTCAACCTCTTCCCCGGACTGGCCGGCTCAAAAGAATTCGAGGATATGGTGGAAATCAGATGGAATTCAAAAGCGGCCATCTCCTCAGTCAACATTTTGTCGGGAAGGGCCAGGAACGTCCCCAGACGTCTTGCTGCCATTGCCCACCCTTTTAATGTCTTTTGACTAATTGCGCCAAAGGAAGGCACCTTGAACATAATGGGAAGTGGAATACTTGTTAATACAGGTGTTTCTTCAAGATCTCCATTATGGTTAAAAGAGAGGTGATTTGGTGTCCTGCCTAAATCAATGGCCGTGCTGATATATTCCCGACCATGGATGCCGTCGCGGGTGGGACGTACTATCTCGGACATATCAGTCCACATGGCATCAAAGCCCGGGCCGCTGAATGGCCCGGGATAACCTGCTCCGGATACAGGTATTTTACCGGTCTCGGCCTGATACCATAATCTGGCTATAATATCCGGTGTCCAGTAAGAATCGCCAAGGGCTTTATATTCCGGATTGGCGGATTTATGAATCAACTCCTTTGGGCAATTCTGTACGCATCTGAAGCAGTTCATACATTGGTTATCAATGGAATCAACCATCTGATATGAATCAAGTCCCCTGTTATTATAAACCCCGTAAATACACTGCTTCTTTACACATACTCTACATTTCAGGCACCCTTCTTCCCAGGCAATAATACCTGATTTGGTCACGGCCTTAAAGCGGTGTGCCACCGGCTTGGTATGTATGACATATTTTGAAGACATCTAATAAACTCCTACACCGGCCTTGGCAGAAGACCGGCCCCGCTCACGATCTCTTTGACCACCTCTTCCCATTCAATTGCCATCACATGAACACCGCTGACGCCAGGGACCTCCTTCAGTCTCTGAATGGTCTCTCTACAGATATTAAGCCCTTCCGCTTTCTGCTTTCCTTCAGGGGTGCTATCCATCCTCTTGATAACCTCGTCCGGCACATCCATGCCTGCCACCTTGTTTTTCATATACCTGGCCATCCCCGCCGACTTTAAGGGCGTGACCCCGCCGATAATAAAAATCTTATCCAATAAGCCTTTATCTCCGGCCATTTTCATCCACTTCTCGAATTTCTCCAGGTTATAGATACACTGGGTCTGGATAAAATCAGCACCGGCGTTTATCTTTTTGGCCAGACGGATGACCCGAAAATCTAAGGGGTCCGCAAAGGGATTGGCTACAGCCCCGATAAAAAAATCCGGAGGAGTTGTCAGCGGGTCTCCACCGATAATGGTTCCCTTATCCCGCATGGTTTTGACGGCCTTAAAATTGACTGCATCCACATTCCCTTTCAGCAATTCAGCCTTTTTCAATATAGCTTCCGGATCCGCGCCTTTTGGGGGACCGCATTCAGAGGTTACGGCAAATTCACCATTTTCTAAAACACTCTTTAAATGACTCGTCGTCTTCACTTTTGTTGATCCTCCCTAATGATTATAAAATCCTTGACACATTGGCGGTCTATAGTCTCTTCCTCTATAACAACTTCTTCGCCATTCATCTTTGCTGCCATTCGGAGCGCAGAAGCCAGCATCTTGGTCTCCTTTTCTCCACCGGCGGCACATTCGGCCACACAAGAAGCACAGCCCAAGGCAAGGACGTGTTTGAAAGGGGCGATCATATCCCTTATTTCATCAATGGGCTTTTGTTCTGCGGTTATCATTATTTATATCTCCTAATAAGATTGGTAACGTTCAAAAGTATTTACATCCAGTTTGTACCAGGCCAATTTATTTTCTCGATTCCTTAAATGTGAGTTCCATGATTATGGATCTAAAACCTATAACTGATAGGAAGGGCATGGGGCTCTCTTTTCAAAAACGAGACGTCAACTGCAAGGCCAAAGGGACATC
>CAYRFN010000093.1:0-14830 GCA_964423495.1 uncultured Desulfobacteraceae bacterium | reverse complement strand
TACATCATATTGTGGTCAAGCCTTTATGGAAAGGCCGTTGAGAAAATATTGATATATGACCTTTCTCTTAATAAGAAACCAGACTGGGTAAGAAAGTGGCAATCTGTGGAAAAAACATGATAATGATGGTCAGAATAATGAGGGCCCATAGAAAGGGAAAGATCCCTTTAAAAATCAGATTAAGGGGGATGTCCGGGGCGATGCCCTTGATCACAAAAACATTGACCCCGACCGGCGGGGTAATGACGCCCATCTCCCCGGTCAGGACGATGATGACCCCAAACCAGATGGGGTCAAAGCCGAGCCTCTGAACAATGGGATAGAAAATGGGGATGGTGACCACAATGAGGGCCATGGAATCCATAAAAAACCCGCCGATGAAATATATGAAGACGATGATGCCCATTATCGCCATTGGGTGAATGGGAAGGTTCCCCACCCAATCGGCCAACAGGAAGGGAAGGTTCGACATGGCCAGAAAATGACCGAAGACAACGGCGCCGCCGATAATGAAGAGGACCATGCAGCCGGTAAGTAGACCGTCCTTTCCTGCCTCGAAAAAGGATTCCCATGTCAGTTGTCGCCGGATCAGTCCGATGAGCAAGGCGCCGCCTGCGCCGATGGCTCCCGCCTGTGTGGGACTGAACCATCCCAAGAAGAGCCCGCCGATGGCCAGGAAGAAGAGGATGACCGCCCAGATGATGCCGCCTGTGGCCTTCACTTTGGCCATCCAGGTGGTAGCGGTTCCGGGAGGGCCAAGTTCGGGATTGCGGAGACATAGAATCGCGACAACCCCAACAAAAAAAAGACTGAGAATGATGCCGGGAATAATCCCGGCCACAAAGAGCTTTCCGATGGATTCCTCCACCAGGATGCCGTAGACAATAAGGACCGTGCTGGGTGGGATCATCACCCCGAGAGTTCCCGCGGAAGCCACGGTGCCCGCGGCCAGGGTATCGTCATATTTGTATTTCTTCATCTCCGGAAGGGCGATTTTCCCCATAGTCGCGGCAGTTGCCGCCGTGGATCCGCATATGGCGGCAAAGCCGGCACAGGCGAGCACTGTCGCAATGGTCAGGCCCCCACGGAGGCTCCCCACCCAGGTATAGGTGGTGGAGAAGAGCCGCTTGCTTATTCCCGAGGCAAAGGCAAAAGATCCCATGAGGATGAACATGGGGATGACCGATAGGGGGTAGGATGAGAAGGTTTCAAAAATATCCTGTGCGAGAAGACTTAAGGCCGGCCCCGGGCCGGATAAATAGGCAAAACCGACAAGCCCGACAAGGGCCATGGCAAAAGCCACAGGCATTCGAAGGAGAAACAGAAACAGGAGAAGAACGATACCGACAATACCAGTGATTTCAGGACTCATTTTTTATCGCTCTCAGGATTGAACTTAAGAATTGTTGCAGGAGCACCAGGCAGACGGGAATACAGGCTAAGGCAGCTGCGTATACGAAAGGATACAGGGCTATACGAGCCGTCATGGACTCCTCCCCCCCGACCTTGAAGTGATACCCGTGTACGAAAAGACGCCAGACGACCAGGATAAAAAATACCAGACAGAGCAATTGGATCAGGCCGTCGACCAGGGCCTGAATGCGCTTTGGGAGCAGCATCACAAAAAACTCCACCTGGACGTGTCTGCCCAGGATGAGGGCCATGGCGCCCGCAAAGGAGACGGCGATAAGCTGTGCGAGCGCCATGACGTCGAGGGCGCCGAAAACGGGGGTACGGAAAAGCTTGGCGCCTATGACGTCCACGCAGGTCAGGACGACCATCAGAAACAATGCGCCGAAGCCTATCCATGCAGCCCAGCCGCTGACCATTCCATTGAATCTTTCAAGTTTCTTGAGCATAAACAATCATTCAACGTTTTCTGTACAAAGATCGCCCCTGCCCCACTCTTTCTAAGGCGAGGCGGGGGGGTTCAAAAGAGAGGTTACTTGAGTACGTATGCCTCAGGCCGCATTCCGGCCGGGCCGGTCGGGGAAGGAATCTTGTATTCGATCTGTTTGGCGGTCCAGTATGTGATCCTCTCCTTCATGTAGTCAATCCAGCCCTGGATCTCGGCCTCTTTGTAGCCTTTGCCTGTCAACATCTTGATATAGCCCGCAAAGACCGGTTGCACGGCCTTTTGCCACCTGGCCGCCTCATCATCGGGCATTTCCAGATATTCCATGCCCTTGCTTTTGCCGAAGGCCTTGCCTACCAGCTCGATCTCGTTCCACATCAGGGCATATTGCTCCTGATATTCACCGGCCATCGTGTCCACCAGCCCTTGAAGGTCCCGAGGCAGGCTGTTATATTTATTCTTGTTCATGGCCAGGTAAAAGGGAAAGGATGCGCCGATCTGCCAGCATACGGTCACATATTTGGTGACCTCCGCGAACCGGAAGGTCTTGAGGGTCTCCCAGGGCGCCCAGACTCCGCTGTTGACCCCCTTGGCAAGGGCATCGTAGACTTCCATCATGGGGGTGGGGGCAGGGGTCCCACCGAGAGCCGTGATGATCTCTCCGGGCAGGCCCGGGGCCCTTATGGTCTGACCTTTCATGTCATCCAATGTTTTCACCGGTTCCTTGGTGATGACCATGCTGGGGGCGTTGGCGTGTATGGCGAGCAGCTTCACCTCGTCCCATTCCTTCGGCTGATATTTATTGATAAAGTCGTATGCCATATGGGCGCCGACCCAGCCGCTGGGAACCCCCAAAGGCAGTCCGATGCCTTCGGATACGGGCATGCGGCCGGGTGTATAATAGACATGTGAATAACCGATGTCGGCAACCCCCGTCTTGATCCCATTGTAGATGGCGGGGGCCTTGAGAAGTGATCCACCGGCAAAATATTGCACTTGTATTCTGCCGCCTGAACGTTCCTGCAGGTCCTTGCCGAATTGTTCGAGGATTTTCGACTGTTTTGCAGGTGGGGGGAAGAAATTGGCAATTTTCATTTTGATAACCTTCTCCGCAGCACAGGCCTTATCCATGGGTAAGGTTGAGAACATCAACATAAAACAAATAATCCCAGTAACCAAGCAAATATTTCTCAGTTTCATCGTTTGCCCTCCTAAATTATGGTTTGTTTTTTTGTTGTGGACCGAAAAAATCAGCCCACGCCTTAGCCTCTTGCTACAAAAAGTCAGCTTTTTTTCCTGCTTGTAAAAAACCATATGAACCTTACTTATACTCCAAAGGCGACACCCATATCAAATCCGTATATCATTAATAAACTAATTTGTCACGATAAAAAGATCATATCCATTATAAAATGCCATTATCCTCGGACGCAACGGACATAGTACGAGTTGGTTTTATAGTAGCTGAGTATGTAGGCGCCGTCAAACATCACGATCCATGCATTGTTTGTATGCTCCTCGAAGGTTGTGGATGACCAATAGCTCACGGTATCCCGAAAAGGAACCTCTTTACGCATATCCGGGCGCATTTTATCAAAGAGGGTGCTTCTATCCAGCAGTGTTTCCAGCTCCGGCGCGCTCGGTAAACGCCAATCGTTTTTACCATCCAATGAAAGCGATTTTGAATATTCCAAAGCCTCGTACCAATTCATCTCACCAGGGGACTCACACTGCCATTCTAAGCCGGTTTTAGGGTCTTTCCAAGTTAGCATTTCTCATGGTACGCTTTTCTGCAAGTACTGATCAATCCCGCTGGGAAATGTTACAGGGTCCCCCCAGTAGATGCAGTGTGCAGGACAGACCAGGCTGCATGCTGGTGCCTCATTATTGCCGCGTTTATCAATACAGAGATCACACTTTACAGCCTTAGTGACTTCATGATTAAACTGCATGACACCATAAGGGCAGGCCTGTATACAGCAGCTACCGCAGGAGATACATCGTTTGGCCTCTTGGGTAGCCGTTTCTTCGCTGAATCCCAAGCGAACCTCAGAGAAACTCTTTATCCGTTCCTGGGGCTCAAGACGAAGCATCCTAGTCCTAGACCGAGGGGCGGGATCGTAATTCTCTTTCTGAGGTTCCGTGATTGCCATAACTGGGTTATCTCTAAAAAGCCTGCCTGCGCGCAGGTCCAGGCCTTTTACATATCGGTCAATGGATAAGGCCGCTATCTTACCGGCCCCAATGGCCTCTGCCACGGTCTTGGGCCCATAGAACACATCGCCGCCTGCAAAGACCCCTTCAATGGGTGTCTTAAGGGTCATTGGATCAGCCTCAAGACCGCCACCTGAACTAACGGAAAGCCCCTGCTTCTCGGCAAAAGAAAGATCCGCAGCCTGACCAATAGCAAGAATAACAGTATTAGCTTCGTATTTGGTAAGATCCGTATCATTATATTCCGGGTTAAAGCATCCTTCGTCGTCGAATACACAGGTGCAACCCTTGAATTCGATTCCAGATAACTTCCCGTCTTTCTCCAAGAACTTGCTTGGGCCGTAACCGTTGACAATCGTAACGCCCTCTTCCAGGGCTTCAGTGATTTCCGATTCCCAGGCCGGCATTTCATCGCGCTGTTCGAGGCACACCATGGTAACATCCTCTGCGCCTTTGCGAAGAGCGGTCAATGCCACGTCAATGGCTACATTGCCGCCTCCAACCACGACAACCCTCTTTCCAAAGGAAACGGGATTTCCAAGGGAGACATCCCGAAGAAAATCAACACCTTTAAGGATATTATCCGAGTCTTCTTTTTCCACACCCAAACGTCTCTCCTGATGGAGTCCGGTCGCCAGGAAAGTGGCCTTATAACCGTCCGTTTTCAGGCTATCGAGAGTGACATCTTCTCCGAAGGTAACGCCTGTTTTGATTTTCACACCCATATCTTGAATAACCTTGATTTCGGCATTAAGGATATCCTTTGGGAGGCGATACTCCGGAATTCCTACGGCCATCATACCTCCGGCAACAGGCAGTTTTTCAAACACGGTCACCTTATACCCCTCTCGAGCCAGGAAATAGGCCGCTGAAAGGCCTGCAGGACCTGATCCGATAATAGCGATCTTTTCCTCTTTCGTCTCTTTGACTTCAGGGATATACGGGGTTCCATTGGAATGATCCTGATCGGCCAGGAAACGTTCAATGGACTGAATAGCCACAGGATCATCAATCTGGTCCCGGTTACATTTCGATTCACAGGGGTGAGGACAGACCCTCCCACAGACGGCCGGGAACGGGCTTGTTCCCTTGATAAGCTTTATGGCTTCTTTATATTTCCCCTTGGCCGCAAGGCCAACATATCCCTGTACATCGTTTCGCGCCGGGCACTCCACCTTGCAGGGAGACGTTTGGTTTTTTTCAGCACCGGATTTTCCCTCCACGGCATTGCAGCCGTTACATTTTTCAGGGTCGTGGAGAACGACACCTGTCTCAGGGTCCTTGGTGATTGCTTCTTCAGGGCAGGATAGGGCACATGGTGGATCTTCACAATGATGACAAAACAGGGGCACAAAAAGAGGTGCAGTCTCAATCACCCTAACCACCCTCGGACCAACGCCAAGTCCGTGTTCCTGTTTGCAGGCCACTTCACAGGCATGGCAACCACTGCAATCATCTTGATTGATCATCAAAGCTATTTTTTTCATCTTTTCCTCCTATTCATCTTCACATGGAGATATGTTGCACAAACAGCATCTCACATTGGTGGAGCCCATATTGGGATCACATGTCTCAAAGGCATTATCGGTCAGGATATTGGCATTGGATATGTCCCAGCCGTGGCCCGGATCTTTTATCTCCGGGAACCACCATCCATGCTCTGCTGGAATCACTCGGGGATCAATGCCATCGAATATCCTGGCACGCATCTTTATACGTCCCCTGGGCGACGATATGTATACCCATTGTCCGTCTTCAATGCCATGTTTCTTGGCCGTCTCAGGATGGATTTCACAGGTTGGATCCGGTCTGATCTCCCTCAGCCACGGAATTCCTCGGCCCGCTGTATGGAAATAGGTCATGGTCCGGAGTCCTGCATTGAAGATGTAAGGGTATTCCTTCGCTACCTCCGGTGTGGAATATGGGCTCTCCGGAACTTCCACATATTTTGGTAGAGGATCACGGCCCCATTTCTCCAAAATGGTTGAATAGACCTCCAATTTCCTGGTAGGGGTGGAAAAGCCCCTCTCTTTGTATTTATAATAGACGTTTTCCCCCTGCAGGTACCCTTTCTCCTTGAATTGCTCAAAGGTCAGTCCCGAGGGCTCGAGTAGCCAGTCCAGGGCATCCTCTACCGTGGGCCACCATTCCTGGCCCATGCGTTTGCCGAGTTCCATCCAGATTTTGTGATCCTGCCAGGCCTCCCCGATCTCAACGCATTTCTGCCTGGCGAACACATAACCATGCCGCTTCCAGTTGTCGGCCACATGGTTCTGCTCCAACCAGGAGCCGGCAGGCAGAAAGATATCGGCCAGTTCCGCGGTGGGGGACATGAAATGATCAATGACCGCTAAAAATCCTATTTTCTTCAAGGCCGCGTAGGCCTCCTTGGCGTTGGCCCGGCCAACGACCGGATTGGTTCCGCCAAGGATTCCGGCCTTAAGCTCATAGGGTTCTCCGTAAAGTATGGCGTCCCATGCTTTCTTGGGATTGATAAATGCGACCCTGGCGCCCAGCGGAAAATCCTTTCCTCCCAGTCTCCTCTCAAAGGACCTTTTAGGGAGATCCTTGTGGCGGCCGAATTCAGCAACCGTGTGCGTGGGTGGATTTACAAATAGGGCGTTCCCTCCCGGGGCGTCCAGATTGCCGGTTATCGCCATAAGTCCGATGGCGGTGCGGGTAAAGTCGGTGCAGTTTATGCTCTGTTCCGTGGGCACGCCCCACTGAAGACCTGCCGGTTTCGTCGTTGCATACATCCGGGCGGCCTCGCGGATCAGGTCTTTATCGACCCAAGTAATTTCTTGTACTTTCTCAAGGGGATAATCCTTCATGACCCTTTCCTTGAAGTCATCCCAGCGGTGGAAGTATTTGGCCACGAACTCCTTATCATAGAGTTCTTCTTCAATGATCACGCGGTGGAAGCCGAATGCAAGGGCACAATCTGTCCCCGGACGGACCTGCAGCCAGAGGTCGGCCTTGCCGGCATAAAATGATCTCCGAGGATCGATGTTGATAAGCTTGGCCCCATTCTTTAAGGCCCGCATGAAATTCTCACCTTTATACTCGTCGGCATTGGTCCACATAGGGTTGGTGGCCCAAATAATGATGCATTTTGGCTCATTGATAAAATAGTCGACAACGGGTAGGTTGCCGCAGGTAATCAGACTGACCGAGACCCTTGAGACATAACAAAAATGCCCGGCCGTCAGGACATTTGGGGTGCCCAGAAGATTGGCAAAGCGGTAGAGGTGGCTCTCATAATCCCTTCCCGTGCCTTGCCCGACGACGATGTATTCCGGCCCGAATTCGTCGACTATCGCCTGGAACTTGGTTGCTATGGTATCGAGGGCCTCGTCCCAGGTGATCCGATCCCATTTCCCGCTCAGCTTATCCCCGACCTTTTTCATCGGGTAGATAATCCTGTCTGGATGGTAGGCCAATTGGGTGATGGATAGACCCTTGGTGCACATGGTGCCGTGCGTGATGGGGTTATCGGGGTTCCCCTCCACCTTGATCGCCTTGCCGTCCTTCACGTGAACGATCACCCCGCAGGCCCCATGACACCCGCGACAATGGGTCTTAATTTTTTTTACTTCTCCCATTTTTTAACTCCTTTATTTGCATTTGTGTTTTTGTGTTTCGCCATTCATTCTTCAATGGTTTATTCAGCTGACCGGAGTTTTTTCTCAATGTCCTCCCGCATGGATCGCTTATCCAGTTTTTGTGCACCCGTATATGGCATGGCATCAATAAACTCAATACGCTCCGGCAGCTGAAGTACAGAGGCCTTCTGCCCTTTTAAAAAGGAAATGATCTCGTCAAAGGACAGTTGAGCCCCGGCTTTGGGCTCAATATAGGCACAAACCCTTTCGCCCATAAGCGGATCAGGCATCGGAATAACGGCCACGGCCGCGACATCCGGATGACGGTTGATGAGTTTCTCGATTTCTGTGGCACTGATACTCTCACCGCCCCGGTTGATCATTTCCTTGATGCGGCCGGTGATCGTGATGTAGCCCTTCTCATCGATCTTGGCCACATCTCCGGTCCTGAAGAACCCGTCCTCAGTAAACACCTCTTTGTTCTCCTCCGGGTTATTATAATACCCCGTAAATACACCAGGGCCTTTAAGGACCAATTCACCCTGCATGTTGGGGGGAAGTTCATTTCCATCCTTATCAATGACCTTGTATGTGTCATAAGGGCATGTGGGCCTCCCCACTGTGGTACAGATGGTCTCTAAATCATCCGTGGTGCGCGTGATGGTCGTCATTCCCTCTGTCGCACCATATCCATTGTAAAACTTCATTTTCAACTTTTCCGTGACATTTTTAACGAGATCAGGGTGGCTTGCCCCCCCCGCGCTGTGCATCTTTTTCAGGGAACTCAAATCATGCTTATCAAGGTCCCTGTATTGGATCAGTTTTTGGGCTAGAGTGGGAACCCAGACGATGGAAGTAACTCTTTCCTTTTCAATGACCTCACATATCTCTTTATCGTCTGTAGAATCCATAAATATAATCTTTCCAAGCGTGACAATACTTCCGATGAAGCACTTGGAGAATGTCAAATCATGGCCTATAGGACCTGCCAATAGGGTAATGTCGTGAATACCTTGGTCCCACGACCTGGAGCAATATTCGGTGCCAGTAATGAGACTGTTGTGTGTGCGGGGAACAATCTTAGGCGCGCCTGTCGTCCCCCCGGTCGGACCCATATGGGCCACCTGCATGGGATCCGGCCGCCTGCTGGCAAGTCGGCTTAAATTGTCCTTGGTTAATTCAGCCTCCTCGATCAGCCTTTCGAGGCTTGAAAAAGGCCTATGATCTTTTTCTCCACGAACAGTAATGACATTCTTAAGTTCAGGATGTTCCTTCAGGACGTCATTGATAATGGGAACGTAATCTGTTTTTTTGTATCTGGAGGCGACAATCCAGGATGTGGCGCCTGTAAGGCTAATCAGGTGGTTGATTTCAAACTGGCGATACCGGTCGATCAACAACACCGTGATGGCCCCGATCTTTTGAAGGGCAAAATAGGCAAAAACGAATTCGTTCCAGTTCGGAAGCTGAACCAGGACCCGGTCCAAGGGTTGGATGCCCAAATCCATTAGGCCTATGGCTAGTTTATTTGTATTTTCACGAGCTTCCCCATATGTAAGGCGCGTCTTCCCATCCACAAAGGCCTCTTTTTCCGGGTGAATATCCGCGGCCCTGTCAAGGATATCTCCGAATGTCAGCCCTGACCACCACCGAAACTTGTTATACTTTTCAGCATCTTCTTTTTTATAAGGTGTAAATCCTTCCAAAATCGTCGCCATGCCTTACCCTCCTTTCCAGTAACCGAATAAAGACTCCTCTTTCAAAAAGAGAATTGGTTCTCTATCTTTTCTGCAATCTCCTTTAAGAGGCTTGAATATGAAGCAATCACTTTATCCGTTATTTGGTTTTTCAGGCCGACTGCCCAGATGGCCATATGTAAATCACGACTTTTAAGGTTTAATGGGACAGCCAGGGCCCTTATGCCTTCGATATATTCTTCATTTTCAACGGCAATATGTTCCTTTCGGACTTTTCTTATGAGGGCTAAATATTTTTTCTTATCCACACATGAATAACGCGTAAATCGTTTGAGTTTATTATGAGAAAAGATTTTATTGATCTCATCATCAGATTGTAATGACAGGAGGGCTTGTCCATGCGCCCCGGCGAAAAGAGGAATCCTGATCCCTATTTCTGAAGAAACCTTTAAATCAAAAGATGACTCGGCTTTGTCCAGGATGATAGCCTTGGCACCTGAATGCATACCAAGAAATGCACTTAGATTGGTTTTCTTACTTATCTCCACCAAATAGGGATGAATAATTTGGATTAATTCAGAACCATTTTCTGATGCTTTTCCCAGAACGTAGAGCTTTGGTCCGAAGCGAAACTTCTTATCACCATTCTCGAGCACGCTTAGATCCGTAAGGGTATAGATTATATTGTAGACTGTGCTTTTATTGTAGTTTAGCGCACTGGATATCTCGGATATACCCAAGGGCCTTTTTTCCCTTGCAAAAAACTCCAGAATGGTAAAGCACTTGTCTAAGGCCGGAACTCTTTTAAAGACTTGTTTCATCTTTGGTGCCTTGTAAGGTTAGTTTCTCTATAGAAAACAGTTGATTTCTATACAAAAAAGAAGGGGTTGTCAAGAAAAAATGGTCAACTAATGACTTCTTTTGCCAACCGATGCAATAGGTCTTCCAATTGAGTCATTGCAAGGGGCTTGGCAATGGTGCCACTGACCCCCAAATTCTTTAGAATGGTCCATATGGCGTGTAGCAATATCGGTTGCGGGGAAGATTTAAAAGTAAATGCCCTGCTCGGAAGGGCGGTGCATTCTGATTCTTAAATCTCTACCTCAAGCCCTTTGGGAAACGCCTCTGAATCACCCCAAAATATACATCTGGTCGGACAGACCGAAAAACACGCAGGGACTTCCTCTCTGTCCCGTTTTTCAATGCAGAGGTCGCACTTCACCGCCTTGGAGGTTTCATGATTGAACTGCATGATATCCCAAGGGCAGGATTGCACGCAACTGGCACCACACATGATACACCTCTTACCCTCCTCAACGGCCATCTCTTCCGTAAATCCCTTCTGAACTTCGTCGAAGTTTTTGACGCGATCTCGGGGTTCAAGATGAGGCATTTGACCTCGTGTAGCGTGATCGTATTTCGCTTTCTGAGGATCTATGATCGGCCTCAATTCCTTATCACGACCCAATCGACCCAATCGAAGATCCCGGCCATTGATATACCGGTCAATAGATACGGCTGCCTCCCTGCCGGAACCAATGGCCTCTGCAATGGATGCCGGGCCATAAAAAACATCCCCACCTGCGAAAACACCTTTAATGGGTGTCTCCAAGGTTATTGGATCGGCATCAAGGCTATCTGCTGAACTGACCTGAATCCCCTGTTTATAAGCAAAGGAGAGATCTGCAGCCTGACCAATTGCAGCAATAGCTGTATCGCCCTCAAGGTTCGACAAATCTTTTTCATCATATTTGGGGTTAAAGGTCCCGTCTCCATCAAATGCAGAGGTGCAGCGCTTGAACTCAATTCCCGAAAGCGTTCCGTCTTTTTGCAGAAATTTGTTTGGACCCAAGCCGTTGATAATCTTAATGCCCTCTTCTATGGCCGTCTGGATTTCGTGTTTCCAGGCAGGCATCTCATCCCGTTGTTCCAGACACACCAGAAAGACCTCCTTTGCGCCTTTGCGGATAGCGGTCATTGCCACGTCAATGGCTACATTACCGCCTCCAACTACAATAACCCTCTCTCCAACAGAAACGGGATTTCCAAGAGACACATCTCGGAGAAAATCAATACCCTTAAGGACACCATCCAGGTCTTCATTTTCTATGTTCAGGCTCCTGTCCCTGTGAAGTCCGGTTGCCAAGAAAAAGGCCTGATACCCGTCCTGCTTCAGACTTTCGAGGGTAATATCCGTTCCAAAAGTCACTCCTGTTTTGATTTCTACCCCCATGTCCTGAATAAGCCTGATTTCAGTAGAAAGGATATCTTTTGGAAGACGATACTCCGGAATTCCTACGGCCATCATACCGCCGGCAACAGGCAGTTTTTCAAATACGGTTGCCTTATATCCTTCTCTTGCCAGGAAATAGGCCGCTGTAAGGCCGGCTGGGCCCGACCCGATGATAGCAATCTTTTCTTCTCTCCCCTCTTTGATTTTAGGGGAGTAGGGATTTTTGCTTGTTCTATCCTTATCGGCCAAAAAACGCTCAATGGCACGAATTGAAACAGGGTCATCAATTTGATCCCGATTACAGCCAGCCTCACAGGGGTGGGGACAAGCTCTCCCACAAACTGATGGAAAGGGGCTTGTTTCCTTGACGAGCTGTATTGCCTCCTCGAATTTCCCCTTGAAAGCAAGGCTCACATATCCCTGGACATTGTTGTGGGCCGGACATTCCACCATGCAAGGAGACGTTTCCTGTTTTTCAGGTCCGGTCTTGCCCGGTACTGCATTACAGCCGTTACACCTGTCAGAGTGGTGGAGAACAACGCCGGTATCAGGATCTATTGTTATAGCATCTTCCCAACATGCGATGGCGCATGGGGCGTCTTCACAGTGGTGGCAATATAACGGCTTAAAAAAAGGAGTCCTTTCAATAACTCTCACCACTCTTGGGCCGACACCAAGCCCATGCTCCTGCTTGCAAGCCACTTCACAGGCATGGCAGCCACTGCACTTTTTTTCGTCGAACATTAAAGTCATTTTTTTCATCGATTCCCTCCTATTTCATTATCGCAGCGCGATATATTGCACAACAGGACCCTCAGAGTGGTTGATCCCATAACCGGATCCGTGGACTCAGGGGAGTTATCCGTCAGTATGTTGATGTTTGAGAGATCCCATCCATGATCCAGAGTCTTGACCTCAGGATACCACCAGCCATGCTCGGCCGCGATCACTCTGGGATCTATCCCTTCATTTAGCTTCGCCCTCTGTTTAATACGTCCCCGCGGCGATTTAATCCAGACCCAGTCGCCCTCTTTGATGCCGTGTTTTTTCGCGGTCTCGGGATGCATCTCCATAAGGGGATCGGGCCTGATCTCTCTGAGCCATGGGATCTGCCGGTTTGCGGAGTGGAAAAAGGTAGGAGTCCTAAGTCCTGAGTTCAGAATGTAAGGGTACTTTTTGGCCAGTTCAGGTGTTGAGAGGGGGCTTTCAGCTATCTCCGTATACTTAGGTAAGGGATCGCGACCCCAGCCCTCAAGGATGGTCGAGTATAGTTCCACTTTCCCCGTGGGAGTCTTAAAGCCCTTTTCTAGGTATTTGTAATGTTTCTGTTCTCCGTGGAGATAGCCTTTCTTCTTAAACTCTTCCCAGGTCAGGCCGGTTGGCTCCAGCAGCCAATCAAGAGCATCCTCCACCGTATTCCACCACTTCTGGCCCATTCTCTTGCCCAGTTCCATGAAAATCTTGTGGTCCTGCCAGGCCTCCCCGATTTCAACGACCTTCTGTCTGGCCAGCACGTATCCGTGAAATTTCCAGTTGTCCGCCATATGATTCTGTTCCAGCCAGGTACTGGCAGGGAGGACTATGTCTGCCAATTCGGCGGTCGGTGTCATGAATAAATCAGCCACAGCAAGAAAGTCCAGTTTGCTCAGGGCCTTGTAAACCTCCTTGGCATTTGCCCTTGTAACCACCGGGTTGGTCCCCGCAAGGTATCCGGCCTTTACTGGATAGGGCTTTCCTGTCAGGATTGCATCCCAAGCAGGCTTGGGCGTTATGAAGGTCATCCTGGCAGCAAGCTTGTATTGTTCCCCGCCCAGGCGCTTCTTTTTCTGCTCAGGTGAAAGTTCTTGGTGCGCGGAGAATGCAGAGACCTTTCTGACCGGGGGTGGTACATGGAAGACATTACCGCCGGGTGCATCAAGATTACCGGTGGCTGCCATGAGGCCTATGGTGGCCCGGGTATAATCAGTTGCGTTGAGGGTCTGTTCTGTCGTCACACCCCAGTGTATACCAGCTGGCTTTGTCGTTGCATATAATCTGGCCGCCTTTCGGATAAGTTCCTGGTCCACCCATGTGATTTCTTCCACGCGGTCAAGGGGATATTCCTTTTTCACCCTTTCCATAAATTTGTCCCAGCCATGAATATATTGCGTTACAAATTCCTTGTCATAGAGTCCTTCTTCAATGATCACGTTGTGGAATCCCAAGGCCATGGCCGCATCAGTTCCGGGTCGTATCTGGAGCCAAATGTCTGCATTCTCCGCATAAAATGACTTCCTTGGATCTATGCAGATCATTTTGGCTCCTTTTTCAAAGGCATTCCAGAAACGGGCTCCTTTGTATTCGTCAGGGTTGGTCCACAGGGGATTACATCCCCACATGACAATGCACTTGGGATTGTTTTCATAGTCACATGCCGGCAGGGTCCCACACGTGATCAGGCCGGCTCCTATCCGTGAGAGGTAGCACATATGCCCCGCCGTAAGTATGTTCGGGGTGCCCAGCAGGTTGCCAAACCGTGAAAAATGGCTTTCAAAGTCACGCCCGGTCCCCTGGCCTACGATGATGGCTTCGGGACCGTATTTTTTAATCACCTCATTATATCTATCAGCGCACGTGTCCAGGGCCTCGTCCCAGGAGATCCTCTCCCAGCCTTTCCCGGTTTTTTTCATCGGATAAAGCAACCTATCCGGATGATAGGCAGTCTGGGTAATCGACAGTCCCTTTGTGCACATGGTACCAAAGCTTATAGGCGAATTAGGATCGCCTTCCACCTTGATAACCTTGCCGTCCTTCACGTGAGCAATGACACCACAACCTCCATGGCAGCCTCGGCAAGCCGTTTTTATTTTCTTAAGTTCTTCCATCAATTCCTCCTCTTGTTTTTTAAGATATCAATAACCTCAACTAAATAATTATTAATGTTCAAAAGTATTTACATCCAGTTTGTACTTAAAAAGTTTATGTGCCTTTCGATTTTTTTAAGAAGGACATGGAACTCTCTTTTAAGAAAGTCGTCCGTCCTATGACTGGATCAAAAACCCCTGGGTGTTAACCATGGATCAGGAACAGAAAGGCAGGACATGGGGCTCTCTTTTCAGAAAACGAAAAATTGGTTGCTGGCCTCTGGCTCGTAGAGCCTATGCCTCGGAGAGTTATTTGAGTTAAGTTGCTTCTCAGGCGGGCGGCAATTTACGGAGGTTGATGCCATAGCCACCATAAAGGCAAGGTA
>CAYRFN010000092.1:0-14914 GCA_964423495.1 uncultured Desulfobacteraceae bacterium | reverse complement strand
CGGCCTTGCAGTTGACGTCTCGTTTTTGAAAAGAGAGCCCCATGTTCTGCCATGGTTAGACTGCAACTTTCTTAAAAGATAGTTCCGTGCCCTTCTTAAAGAAATCGAAAGGCACATAAACTTTTTAAGTACAAACTGAATGTAAATACTTTTGAATGTTACCAAATTATTTTTCTACAATTTGTTTTTGGGTTTGATCTGTTACACCTCTCTCCAATAGTTGAGAATTACTAAAGTCTAACAAAGCTGATTTCGCTCCAAAGCTCGCTGCTAATGTCTGCATTGTTTGCCTTGCAGATTTTTCAATCTCTGAACTTAATCGTTTTATTAGCTGATGTGCCATTGAGGATGCCTGTATTTTTGCCTCATCTTTTAACTTATTCTTATCTTCTTCACTGAAGCCCTTTGAGAAAGCCTTACTGATAAGAGGCGGGAGTAGCCAATCAAATGGTTTTGCACTTTGCTCATCATAAAAGCTAATATCTTTTATACTTATATCATACAGGCATTGCGGCATTGTAATAACCAACCTTCCATCCCCTGAGTCCGTAACTGTAAAATCAGGACTCCTGAGGTCATACCAAAAATCGATTTCAAATTGAAAAATCATAGCCATTTTCATATTTGACACGAGCCATGTAAGGTACTTTTTTCCTACTACACCAAGCCAATGGTCAGCCGCTGTTACAATTTCTTTAGTAAATGCTTTAAACACTACTAATTCACCGACGGATTTCATGTTTTCGACAAAAGAGTAAATTTGATATTCTGAAGTTTTTTCTTTGCGTCTTTTAAAAGTGAAAATTTTCCTGAAGAAAATTGATCCGGCGACACCCAAAACAATACCTAAAACTACCATGATAAGAATTGTTTCCAATTTTTGCCTCCAATTAAATTTATTCGTCTTTCTTCTTAGAGCACTTCACCTTTTTCCAATTGCTTATGCGGTTTTGACCTTAACAAATAAGATGTTTCTTGATCAATAACAATGGTTAATCCACTGAGGCAGATAATAAAATATCAGATGAGGTTCTTATGAGCAAGAAGAAATGAATGGGTCTTAGCTGCCTCTATGAAACCTTGCATTCTTTCTGGTGTTAAAGCTATTTGAACAAAGAGGTGTGTAAATAATACCATTGTAAAAATACATATAATGATTAATTGTATCTTAAATGAACAAAAAATATTGGCTGATTTATTGTAATAAGGAGAAAAATCATGGCTAAGATAAAATATCTACACTTGGCCTTATTAGCCGTTGTATCGGTGTGTATCATATCCGGATGCTCTGGCTACGGCAAACTCAGGCTACAATCTCGATACGGGAATGACGTGACCATTGAGAAATTGAAAGAGAACTGGCAGGATTACATTGTTTATTATACCGGGTACGCTACTAATAATCCATCGGGAATTATGTTTGACCAGAAAAATGACAACAAGACACTGATGAATGACAAATGGATAAAGATCGAGGATCAGGAAACAGTGGCAGAAGTCATTAGTTGGATCAAAATCCAAGACTTTACTATTTTCTACCCAAGGCTTTATAGGATCTTGGGACCAGATAATAAATTCTATGGGTATCTTTATACTGCCTGGGATCATGTTCTGACTAAAGTCGTTGATGACAAGACACTATGGGTATATGATTTACCTGCTCCACCTCATTACTATGGAGTCTCGTTCGAGGACGAAATTGGAAACCTGGGCCCATAATTGATAAAACAAGAAAAATTAGGCCAAGAAATAAAGGGATAGTTTCCTAACAAAGGAAGGTAAATCAGACATCTTCAGAGCAAAGCTTTGACTTACCGATCATGGAAATTGTAATGAATAGTTTTTACAACTGATCAGAAATATTAAGCTAATGACAGAGGTTCAGGTTGGACATGGATAAGATTCTCGCAATTCATGGAAGTCCGCGTCGTAAGGGAAATACATCCACCTTGCTTCAAAAGGCCGTTGAGGGGGCAAAGGAGGCGGGTGCTGAAGTGGAAGAGATTGTCCTTCGGGATCTGAAAATGTCACCCTGTCTCGAAATTTACGCGTGTAAAAAGACAGGCCGATGTGTGATAAAGGATGACTTCCAGAAGGTATATGACCTGATTTTATCCTGTCATGGGTTGATGTTAGCCTCACCCATATTTTTCTATTCCGTGAGCGCCCAAACGAAAATCCTTATAGATCGATGTCAATCCCTGTGGGCAAAGAAATTCTGGATAGAGAAAATGCCTTTTGGAAAAGATGAGGCCAAACGCAAAGGTCTTTTTATTTCAGTGGGGGCAACCAAGGGGAAAAGGCTTTTTGACGGCGTCTGTTTAACCATTAAGTATTTTTTTGAGACCTTTGACGCCGACCTCTGGAGGACACTTCTTTACCGCGGTTTGGATTTTGAGGGGGACGTATTAAAGCATCCGGAATACTTGGAAGAAGCCTATCAGTCAGGCAAGGAACTAATCCAGGCCATCAGAGAAATGAAAAACATGATATGATTTCCACCGAGCGGGAGTCTTTTGAGTGTGGATATAACAGAATCAACTGCGGGTTGTTAGACGGTAGGTAAAATTGGCCTTGATATTTAAGTTTTGGACAGTAATGGAATCCGGAAATGACGGGAAAGGGGAAGCATCTCTGATTGCTCTTTCTACCTCTCTATCAAGGATATCAAATCGTGAAGGCTGTTGAATTTTAATATCCATTAAACGCCCCTGCCTATTCAGCATAAAAAGAACCAAAACCTTGCCTTCGATCAGATTTTCCCAGGCTTCCTGAGGATATTTCCAGTGATGCGCCAACTTTTCTTTTATGATTTTGGCATAGATGCTGTATCTTTTGTCTTTGGTGTTTAAGGATATTGTTTCCCCGGTTTTATCAAGCTGTTCCTTTTCCTGAGGTCTGATCCTGGCAAGGTCCGTCCCTTCTCCTTCCTCATCATCAAGGAAAGGATCTACCTTAGGTCGAAGTAGCTCTATTCTGTAAGTCCGTAAAGGTCCGCTCGTGATCCAGTTCTCGGGAAATGCCTTCTGGATAGCCAAAAGGCCGCTTACATGAAATAAAAGGGAGATGATCAGGCTCATCCTCATGATCTTCTTACGGCCGGAGAGTTTAGATCTATTATTTCCCTTTATCTTGGTTTTCAGGACCACTAATCCACCAATCTGTCTTTTTATCAAACCACCATTGGGTGCTGTGTGTAGTCAGAATCTCCTCTGCTATTTTTTTTGCACCGTCTGTATGGAGCCTTCTGACAGCAAAATACAGCCATTCCTGTGCATTGGAATTTCCTAAGTCCAACTGTTCCTTCAATTCTAATATAAGGTCAAGCTGATCAGCATCCTTGGACAGTTGGGCCTCCAACGTGTCACCAGCATTAAATTCATGAAACAGGGCCATAATCTCATTACCGAAGAGCAAATCTCTGAGTTGATCACGAACAGCACTTTCCTCATCAACTTTGACATATTTCTTGCTCATATAGTTATGATCACCGCTCCTGGCCTCGGAAAGATCGTGGAAAAGGCACATCATAACTACCTTATTACGATCTGCGTCAGGCTCCTGAAAGGCAAGCACATATCCTATAACCGCCGTACGAAAGGAGTGGTCAGCTACTGATTCCCCGCCAGACCCAAGGAACTGGTAACCCGTTCGGGGGGACTTCTTTAACATTCCTACTTCGAACAGAAATTCAATGGACCTTTTCGTCATGTCTTTTGAATAGGTGTATGATAGGGAAAAGTCAAGGAGCTTTTATATGTTACCTTGATTTATTTTAGCGTAGTGTTTAGTATTGAACATAAACGAGTTTTGGAAGCAAAGGAAGCACAAAATCCCATGAAGCAAGATGCCGATAAATTGAAAATACATACATACCCTGATCCGGTTTTAAAGGCTTATGCAGAACCGGTTAAAAATATAAATCAAGAGATCCAGGACTTGATTGATAATATGATTGAGATCATGTATTTGGCATCGAGAGGTATTGGTTTGGCTGCCAATCAGGTAGGAGAATTAAAAAGGGTAATTGTATTCGATCGTAATCCAGGAGAGGAGGGAAGAGACCCGGCAGCATTGATCAACCCTGAAATCGTCATTGGTGAAGGGGAGATCACCCGTGAGGAAGCATGTCTAAGCCTTATTGACTTTTCTGTACCAATTACAAGGAAGGCACAAGTTAAAGTTCGGGGAATGGACCGACACGGTAATCCGATGGATATTGAAGCAGAGGACCTTAAGGCCGTTTGTCTACAGCACGAGATTGATCATTTAGATGGTATTCTAATTATTGATTATATAAGTACCCTTAAGAGGGCCTTGTACAAAAAAAGTCTAAAAAAGAAATTGAAAAGGTCTTAACACTCTGAAAGACCTATGGATAACAAGGACAGACAATTCTTCCCTGCTCGCCCCAAAATTATCTTTATGGGGACACCGGATTTTTCCGTTCCTTCCCTAAAGGCACTGATCCATCATGGTCATCATGTGCAGGCAGTTATTACTCAGCCTGATAGGCCTAAAGGGAGGGGCAGAAAGCTGGTCCCCTCCCCTGTCAAGCAACTGGCTGCACAGAACCGGCTTGAGGTTCTGCAGCCCGAAAAGGCCTCTGACGATCAATTCTGTGACCTAATTAGTGGTAAAGCCCCCGATATTCTAATAGTTGTGGCATTTGGGCAGATTTTGAAGAAAAACCTTCTTGAGATTCCCCGTTGGGGTGCCCTCAATCTCCATGCTTCCCTTTTGCCCAAGTATCGGGGAGCTGCGCCCATCCATTGGGCCATACTTAACAACGAATCCAAGACCGGCCTGACCGCCATGCGTATGGATGAAGGCCTTGATACCGGACCTATCCTTCTCCAGGAGGAAGTTCCGATAGGAGCAGATGAAACTGCCGGAGAGCTTCATGACAGACTTGCAGCTCTTTCCGGGGAATTTCTTATAAAGACCCTCGAGGCGCTGGAAAAAAACCTGTTAACCGAGAAAACACAGGATCAAACAATTGCCTCCTTTGCGCCGAAAATTGATCGGAATATGTCCTTGGTAAATTGGAATCAGCCAGCACAAGTCGTATCGGCTCTTATACGAGCACTCGATCCCTGGCCAGGGGCTTTTACCACACTTAAAGGAAAAGAAATCAAGCTGTTCTCATCCAGGGTCATCTATGAAAATCGGCTTAACACAAAGCCTGGCAGGGTTTTAGGATATGCAGAAGGTTCACTTGAGGTGGAAACCGCTAAGGGTGTTGTGCAGATTAGAGGATTACAAATCCCTGGGAAGAAGAGATTAACTGCCAGTGAATTTCTGAGAGGATTCTCGTTGAATAAGGGGACAATATTGAGGTGAATAAGCCAAAATCAATTGAAATAAAAAAGATGAATAACCTGAACAACTCACAGCAACCAAAAAAGAGTATTTTTATCCTCGTTTTACTTCTCGTTTGCATTGTCCTGGTGGTTGTAGCTTTTTTACTCTGGTGGGTTCCATATATCGGTCTTGCAAATATTCATCCAAATCTTCCTCTTATCTTAGCAATTGCTTTGGGCTGCTTTGTTCTTTTTTGGTTGGGTGGCGCCTTAACACTTGTTCTCACTGTCATCCGAGGCAAAAACCTTTTCTTTAACCGCCGCATCCGAGGCGTGGTAATCCGTGTTTTATTTCCAATAGCAGTAGTGGTCGGCAAGTGTGTGGGTATCAGCAAGGATGAGATTCGCAGATCTTTCATTGCCATCAATAATGAATTAGTCCTTTCCGAGGCCAAAAAGGTGAAATCGGAAAAACTTCTTCTGCTTCTTCCTCACTGCATTCAGAACCATGAATGCGATATAAGAATCATAGGCAACGTAGAGAACTGCAAGGCCTGCGGAAAGTGTAAAATAAAGGATCTGGTAGCACTGGCAGGAAAATATCATGTGTCTGTGGCAGTTGCTACAGGAGGAACACTTGCAAGAAAGATTGTTGTGGATAAAAGACCGGAAATCATTATCGGTGTGGCATGTGAGCGGGATCTCACAAGTGGTATCCAGGATACTTATCCAATCCCTGTTTTTGGCATATTCAATAAAAGGCCCTTTGGTCCCTGTTATGATACCGATGTAGAGCTTGAATTAGTTGAAAAGGGAATAATAACCTTCTTAGATCGTGAAATCAGTGATACCGAGGAATCTGGCACTAAAAACGCTAAGCAGCCTACATCATAGCCCTGGTTTTGCCGAACGATTCCTTGAACGAGCTTTCCAGCAGAACCAACACATAAGTGAACAAGATCGTGCATTTACGGTTCACCTGGTTCAGGGAGTTCTACGATGGCGCCTCCGGCTTGACTGGATCATCAGGCAGGCCATCTACTTCCCTTTCAAAAAAATTGAGCCTACCATTCTAAACATCCTCCGTATTGCTATTTATCAGATATCCTTTATGGATAGGGTTCCAGAATCTGCTGCTGTCAATGAGGCAGTCAATCAGACCAAAGCCATTGGACGAGATCACCTGGCTGGATTAGTAAATGGTGTTCTGAGAAATATATGCCGCCAAAAGAATCAGATTGCTTATCCAGACCAGCAAAATGACCGGATCAATTATCTTTCTGTGTTTTATTCCTATCCAGTATGGTTGGTTGAAAAGTGGATTAGAGAATTAGGGATCTATTCCACAGAACTCCTTCTTGAGGCTGAAAACAAAATCCCGGACTTAGTTATCAGAGCTAACGGCTTAAAGGTTGACCGCTTAGGTTTGATCAAACGTCTTAAAAAAGAAGGTGTAACAGGCACGCCAACCTCTTATGCACCTGAAGGAATAAAAATAGAAGATCTCAAGGGTCCTGTTAATCAATTAGATACATTTAAAGAAGGTCTGTTTCAGGTACAGGGAGAGTCGGCCCAGATATGTTCTCATCTGCTTTTTCCCAGATCGGGAGAGTCTGTCCTTGATCTGTGTGCTGGTTTGGGTGGGAAGTCAACTCATCTTGCGGAACTTATGGAATGCAGAGGAAATATTTTTGCCCTTGACATAAGCCACAGCAAATTGGAAAGGCTTTTTCAGAGCTCACAACGTCTTGGAATCGATTCCATTCGGCCTATTGTTGCGGATGCTGACAGCGATCTTTCTTCTCTGTTTCGTTATTCATTTGATAGAATCCTGGTTGATGCGCCTTGTTCAGGCTTAGGTGTTATTTCCAGGCATCCGGAAGGAAAGTGGAATAGGTATGAAAACGATACCAAGAGATTAGCCCGAATACAGAAAAACATCCTAAATAAAGCAGTCCCCCTCCTTCAAAAAAGAGGAAAAATGCTTTATGTGACCTGTACTATCTCAAAGGAAGAGAATGAAGAAGTGGTCAGTGATTTTTTGGAACATAACAAAGTAATGGCCTTGGAAAAGCTGAATGATCATACTCCAGAATGGGGCCTTGATTTGATTGATGATAAAGGGTTTTTAAGAACTTACCCTCATATTCATGGGATGGATGGTTTTTTCGGTGCATTATTCATAAGAAAATAGGGATGTATATGTTTGTTAGTAGGCTCCAACTTTATGAAACAAGGTAGAGAAAAAGGCGCTAATGCCATCGACATTCCTGAGGATATATATTTCACTTTGAAGAACGCTCAGGATGGCCAATTCAAGCCAGGAGTTGGAGCAAGCCGAAGAGTAGCTATATCTTTAAATAGCCCAGATCAGAAGATATCTCATCGCAGGCTGCCCTGAGCTGATCCACAATGCTATCCTCATTATTTTCTGAGTCGCGTTGTCTCATGGGTAACGCAATGCCTAAAGCCGCTATCACCTGACGAGAGTAATCTCTTATGGGAGCAGCTATGCCAATGATACCCTCAACCGCTTCTTGTTTTTCCATGATGTAACCCTGCTTGCGAATTCTTTCCAGGCGAAGACTAAAGGCATCTTTATCTGTTATGGAAAAAGGGGTATATGCTTCCAATGGATTTTTCTTGAGGATCCTTTTGACTTCTTCTGAATCAAGGTGGGCCATTAAGACCATGCCCAACATCCCGTAATGCAATGATCTTCTCCAGCCTATATCTGATGAAATACGTATCATCCCACGCCCCTCCCGCTTGTCCACGTAAACCAACTGATCTTCCATAGTAACCCCTAAAAGGACTGTCGCTCCTGTCTCATTTTGAAGGCGAGACATGGGATAAGAGGCAGCCTTACGGAGGGAGAACGAAGAAAAAACAATGCCGCCAAATTCAAACAGACGCATACCCAGTTGGTAGCGTTTGGACTCAGGGTGCTGTTGGAGAAAGCCTCGATTCGTGAGATTGGAAATCAGCCTTTTGGCTGTGGTCTTGTTTAGACCAGTGATTTGTGAGATATCGGAAAGCCCCATTTCTCTATTCTGAAAAGTAAAACAATCAAGAATATCGAAGGCTCTTTCCAAAGCCTGTACTCTGTATATGGGTTGTTTTTTCTTTTTTGATTTCATGGAGCAATGTCAAATGTTGGTTTTTGGCCTCGAATATCTCATCCCTGCCCGTTGAACCGTCTTATACTTTCCCTACCATCAGATGTCACTTCCGATAACCTTCACGATTTTCATCCCGTGCCGCCAGTTCTGCCAGGCCTTCTTCTCCGAATTTCTTGATTTTCACCCCACCTGAAAGTCTCGGAAAATCCTTCATGATACACAGTTCGTTTGGTAGCTTGTGGGGAGCGATCTTCCCTTCGAGAAAACTCCTGATTTCGTCTAATGTAACAGTCCTGCCTTCTATGGGGATTACGCAAGCGCAGATGCTCTCCCCGAGAACAGGATTGGGTGTTGCCACGACACAAACCTGCTCTACCTTTGGGTGATCAATGATCACGGATTCCAGTTCATAAGGATAGATCTTGTAACCGCCTTTATTGATCAAGTCCTTTGTCCGGCCATATATCCTGAAGTAGCCATCTTCTTCTCTAGAAACCAAGTCTCCCATGAACAGCCAGCCACCCACAATCTGTTTCTTGGTTTCTTCAGGGTTATTCCAATACCCTTTCAAGACATGCCATCCAGAGAGTGTGAGTTCCCCGATATGCTTATCTGAGAGCTCTGCTCGAGTTACAGGGTCCACGATCCTCACCTTTGTTCCCTCAATCGGTTTACCAATGTATTTCTCCCGAATCTGCAGCGGTGAGGGATAGGGGCACATGATACCAACACCGGGACCGACTTCAGAGGCACCCCAGAAAGAGGTAAGGTATACCCCCCCCATTTCCTCTTCCACTTGCTTGATCAATCCCTCCGGTGCGAGCTGCCCAGCGATAAGCCCCGCCCGGAGGGAGCTAAGATCGTATTTCTTCCTGTTTGGATGATTTAACTCAAGAATATAGTGAACGGGAGCGGCCAATTGAAGCGTGATTTTTTCATTTTGAATAATTTTAAAGGCCTCCTCAGGATCAAATTTGTCCAAGAGTACCAAGGTTGATTGGAGCAACAGGGGTTGAATCAAAATGGCACCACATCCATAAGAATGGCTCATGGGTAAAAAACCGATAAATATATCCTTTGACTTTGCATCAACGCCAAGAGAATATTCCCATCCCGCCCTTACGGCCTGATAATGGGTGATCATTGCCCCTTTGGGGTTTCCAGTAGTTCCGGAGGTATATATAAGCATGGCCAAATCAGTTTTAGTGCGGATAGGAGGAGAAGCGAATTCCTTCTGCGAGCCGCGACTAATTAAGTCGTGGAAAGGAACAACCCCTTCCCCCTCTCCTTTTCCCACAAGAATAACGTATTCAAGATCAGGCAAGTTGTCTCTCATGGCTGAGATTGCTTGGAGGTAGTCGTATCCATCCCATTCTCTGAAAATAAAAACGCCTCTTGCCCCTGAATTCTTAAGAATGAATTCAGCCTCCGACTTCCTGTAAAGCGGATTAACCCATGCAACGATAACGCCTAATTTTTCAAGTGCATAGAATGCTGTGACAGACTCCACAGAACTTTTCATATAGATGGCTACTCGATCACCTTTTTTGATTCCCGATTGGGAGAGACCTGCAGCCAACGCATCAACCACGTCGTTGAGTTTCTTATAAGTCTTTCTATCTTCACCGCATACAACAGCAATTTTCTCAGGAACTGTTCTTGCGCCTCTTTCTAAAACTTGACCCAAAGACAACGAGTCCAATTCCATCATAATCGAACCTCCAGTTCTCTCCTCTATATTGGAAAACAAAGACTGAGAGTGAGTTTTCAGATAGGGATCGGTTAAGGCCGGTCAATTTCTCCCAGACCATCACCCAAGAGAGATACCCATCAGGAACAAGTTTATTTAATATATTACAATTTCATATTGTGAAATGTAATGCTATGTTGTGAAGGTTAGCATGTAATTTGCGTAAGTGTCAACTGAAAGTATAATCCAGCAAAACATATGAGGAATTTTCCTATGTTTATCTTGACATGTCAGGAGGGCAGTGATAGAATTACGTGAATAAATGAAATAAAATTTCATATTGTGAAATCTAAGAGGCCATTTCTGGTACTTCAGGTTTCACCCTGCCCCACTCCTTGCCTGCGATGAGACCCTGGGCTAACCCATTTAGCGGTGTGCTATAGGCGGAATTGCTCGGGTCGGAGAGGGACAGGATTAGGATGGTGGTGAAAATTCTAGAATATTGCGCTATTATCTCAGGAAGGAAGGGAGACATCTAAGATGCAGAAGTACAAAACAGAACTACTAAAATGCTGGGGCAAGGCCAAAGGACTAAGGCTTCAGTATTATAAGGACTTTGCTGAAGCTCATGAAAAAAGCGGTCTAAAATGGGGACTTATTTTAAGGGCTGATTCATCAACAGCCTTTCCCTTGATTTTGACGGAATTTTAGATTATTAAATTAGAACTTCATAATGAAACTGAATAAAGTCTTCTAAGACAGAAAGGATAAAACCATGGGAAAAGCCAAGGAGATATTTACTGATTGCACCTTATGTTATCACAGTTGCGGCACCAGGGTGACAGTTGAAGATGGGAAGGCGGTAAAGATAGAAGGTCTGGAGAGCCATCCGCTGAACAGGGGCAACCTGTGCCCCAAGGGAGCCAATGCCCTTGACAACATTTACAGTCCTGAGCGTTTGAAACGCCCCCTGAAGAGGGTGAACGGGGGCTTTGAGGAGATATCCTGGGATCAGGCCTTGGATGAGATTTCAGAGAAACTGACGGATCTGAAGACAAACTACGGCCCTGAGACTCTGGGAGTATTCAGTGGTTCCATCGGGGTTGAGAATCTGGAGATGGCGGGACTGACCCAGCGATTCAAGGCGGCCTACGGCTCCCCCAATTTTTTCTCTGTGGAGAGCGTGTGCTACCGGATGCGGATCCGCACCCGCCAGATCACCTTTGGGAAGTATCCCGTGGAGGAGTACGATTCGAAGCTCTATATTCTCTGGGGTCACAACCCGGACGCGTCGGACTTTCCCCTGAAGCTGGCCCTTGAGGAGAACCTGGCCAAGGGTTCGAAGATGGTGGTGATCGATCCCAAGCGGATTTCCCTAGCGGATCGTGCGGATATGTACCTGAGAATCAGGCCTGGGACGGACGGTGCGCTGGCCCTTGCCATGATGAATGTGATTATCAACGAAAAGCTCTATGACGAGGCCTTTATCGAAGAGCATACGGTGGGTTTTGACAAGCTGGTCCCCCACATCCAGCAGTACACGCCTGAATGGGCCGAGAAGATCACGTGGATCAAGGCGGAAGACACCCGCAAGCTGGCCAGGCTGTTTGCCGGTACCAAGGGTGCGAGCATATTCCAGGGGACCTGCACCCAGGACCAGACGGCGAACGGGACGCAAAACAGCCGTGCCTTTTCCATCTTGCAGGTGATCACGGGGAACATCAATGTTCCCGGGGGGTGGGTGATCAGTCCGCGCTTGGCCTTTGGTAACGTGGGACTAAAGGTTGAAGGGGAGCTGGAGCCGTTAGGAGCGGACCAGTACCCGCTTTTTTTCGAGGTGTGGGGCCGAAAGAGCCCATACGGTGTAGTGACGGTGGTCCCGGAGTCCATTCCAGACAAATTGAAGGCATTTCTGGTGGTGGGTGGTAACCCGCTGGTGTCCATGCCTGACAGCAACGCCTTCATAGAGTCCTTCAGGAAGCTGGACCTCCTGGTGGTGCACGACATGTTTATGAGCGAGACGGCCCGGGAGGCCCATTACGTGCTTCCGGCCAGTTCGCACCTTGAAAAGTGGGGTGTGGCGTATACGTACAACGTATGTCACTGCCTGCCCTACCTGATGCTGAGGAAGAAGTGTATCGAGCCACTCTACGAAAGCTGGTCTGAGTGGAAGTTGTATACAGAGCTTTCCAAGCGGCTGGATTTTGGTGACCTGTTTCCCTGGAAATCGGAAGAGGAGCTTGTGACATTTGAGCTGGGGCCCTCCGGGCTCTCCTTTGATTACCTATTGAATGAGAAGCCCGAGGGTGACTACTATCAGCAAAAACAATATGAGATCGTTGAGGGGCAGTTCAGGACACCGACCCGGAAGATCGAGATTTACAGTGACGCCCTGGAGAAGGTGGGATTTAACCCACTACCCGACTACACCGAACCGGAGCGGAGCCCCATGGGAACGGCCAAGGAGTTTCTGGACAAGTACCCCCTGATCCTTTCAACGGGGTACCGCAACTATTTTTACACCCACAGCCAACTCCGAAATGTGAAGGCCCTGAAGGACAGCTACCCGGAACCGCTCTCGGAGATCGGCCCTGAGACGGCGGTCAAGTTCGGCATTGATGATGGGGACGAGATCGTGATTAAGACTAATCGGGGTCAGGTTAAGATGAAGGCTCATGTGGACGAAAGGGTGGCCGAAGGGGTCGTCCTGGTTCCCCATGGATGGGGGGGCGATGCCAACGGGAACCTGCTGACTGACGTCACTTGTCGCGAGCCCATTATGGGATATCCTGACCAGAAATCACTTCAATGTAACATCCGAAAAGCATAGACAAACTTTCATTAGAGGAATTCAACATACATCGTGGATGAAAAGGATTTGTTCAAGCTGGATGGAAAGATAGCCCTTGTCACGGGTTCAGCCCGGGGTCTGGGAAGGGAGATTGCCCTTGGCTTGGCCAAATATGGTGCCTCCCTAATTCTGGCGGATATCGAGTTCCCCAAGGAGACAGCAATGCAAGTTGAGAAAATGGGGACTCGCTGTATCGCAGTTGAAACAAATATTTCTGATGAAGCACAGGTAGAGGATTTGGTGAAAAGATCCATATCAGAATATGGGAGAGCGGATATACTGATCAACAACGCCAGTATTTCGCAATTGACTTACACGCCGACGGAGGACCTCCCCACCGAAGAATGGGATAGCATTATTGGAATAAATCTGAGAGGGACATTTCTTTGCTGCAAACATATTGGAAAACATATGATTGGCAGTGGCGGAGGCAATATAGTGAACATTGCATCAACGGCAGGAATCACCGGTGTTCCTCGTGCCCCGGCCTACTGTGCCTCTAAAGCAGGGGTCATTCTTTTAACAAAGAGCCTGGCCCTGGAATGGGCCAAATATGATATTCGTGTTAACGCCATTGCTCCCCATTACCTGGAAACTGAATTGACAAAGGGGCTTAGAGATTCGGATACGGTTTACAAAGGCTTAATCAAGCAAATACCCCTTAAGAAGTTTGGAAAGCCCTCGGAGGTGATGGGAGCTGTATTGCTTTTGTCATCTGGTACTGCAAGTTATATAACAGGCACAGTAATAGCTGTAGACGGAGGATTCCTTTCCCAGTAGATCTTCGCGGTTGAACACGGAGGGAGTGCCAGATCTCTTTTAAAAGACATTTATTCGCAAACTCCGGCACATAGATTCCCACTGGACTCTCAGCGATCTCTACGGTGAGCTGTCATAGGGCTCGCATCCATTCCGGCTTGAGTGTAATTTTACCTTCTACAGCTCTGTCTATCAGATCAAGGGTCTTTTGTTTGCCTTTTGGTAATCTGGCCTTCACTGGTAGGTAGTTGGATGCATGGTTGGAAAAAAATAAGCCCCGGCTCAGGTTGGTGTACTCAATCATCTTCCTTAATTCCAATAGCAGTTCCATTTCCGTGGGAAGTTCGAACTTTCCGCCTATGAAATCATCATGAAGCGGGGTCCCAGGGATAAGCATAACTGTAAGGGCTCCCACATAATTTGGGTCCATGGCGCTAAGGAGCTCTCCGGTAGCTTTAGCGTGCTGGAGCGATTTTTCCCTTCCAGCTATACCGAGCAATACCGTGACCGAAAGTTTGATACCAGCCTCCTTGACCTTCCTTCCCATATTGATAAGGTTTTGGGCGCTGGTCCCTTTCCGGATTTCCTTTAGGGTTTGTTCGTCACCGGTCTCTACACCCAGGTACAGAATTCCGAGCCCATTTTCCTTGAGCTCCGCCAGTCCTTCCGGGGTCTTCATACGGATACTTTTAGTATTGGCGTAGGCCCCAACCCTCTTTACCCAAGGAAGATGTTCTTTGATCCGATCCAGGATCCACATCAACCTTTTCTGAGGAATTATCAGAGAGTCTCCATCCATTAGGAATACCCTATCCTGCCTTTTCATGTACTTAGCAGCAAACAGGATATCGCCTAAAATGATGCGATCGTCTTTGATATTAAATCTTTTATCCTTGTAAGTGCCGCAAAATGTGCACTTATTGTGGGAACATCCTAATGTTACTTGAAGAAGTATACTGAATGCCTCACTTGGCGGCCTGATGCAGTTCCCTTCGTAATGCATACCTTCGCTTTCAACAGCGCATTCCATCACTAATTTTTCCTGTGGATTGTTATTATCATTATTTATATTGCACTTTATATAACAATTTAATTAATGCCTTGAAAAAAGTCATCAGCAAATTATAGGGGCAAGGGGTTCTCTTTTCAAAAACGAGACGTCAACTGCAAGGCCAAAGGGACATCACTG
>CAYRFN010000091.1:0-15271 GCA_964423495.1 uncultured Desulfobacteraceae bacterium | reverse complement strand
TAATTCCAGGCTCAATGTGCCACAGGATACTATAGCAATATCAGAAAAGGATATGGCTTCCACAAGCATATCTCTTTTTATTTTGAATAAGGTAAAATGAATTCATAGAGTAACACAAACCTTTTCCTTATGACCCGTGTTCGAAGGATGCAGGACAAGAGCGCCCCTCGGGCATTGATCGACACAATGGCCACAGCCGATACAACGTTTTGGATCAATTTCAGCGATATCTTCAACAGAGATGGCTCTGGTAGGGCAAACGTCCTGGCAGTTCCCACAGCCGATACACCTGTCGGGATCCGCAAAGGCTGTTAAGATTGAAAGTGCGGAGCTGGGTTCAATATCCCTGATTCGCTTCTCTAAATAGCAGAGCAGTGCTTCAAGGGTCATTGCCTGTTCCTTCAACGCTTGAATCTGTTCTCCCTGGCCAACCTTGGTTTTCGGTGGTGGTGTCATACTGTCTCGTGGGAGCTGGTAAGGAAATGGTTCGGGAACCAAGAATTTCGTCGACATTCTTCTGCCAGGACCTTTGCCGTGTCCCAGATGATATTGCCGGCTATAGCCTCGTCTGCCACTTCGGCCAGTTAAAATAGTTCCTCGGACTCTTGCCATTTATATTTTACCTTTTATTTTAGTGCCGATCTTTTGCCCAGTATGGCCTTCAATATTTAAGGCTAAGATTATAGCCTGCATGAACAGCACTGAAAACATCCTGGACATCCATGGCGTCTCCGATGATCTCCATCGCCGGGACGGATTTCGTTAGTTCTTCGCCGGGCCCCCCGGCCGATCGCATACCGGAAGCCAAAATAACGCTCTGGAATGGCTCCAGAGAGAGCCTCTCCCCATCCTTTTCTACCTCCACGCTATCAGCCTTGAACTCCTTAACCGTTGTATGAGGCATCAGGGTCACATTGCCCATCTGTGCAATCCTCATTAAGGCCAATTTTTTTGTAATCATTTCCATCATGCTCCCGATGGGATCCGTTCGCTTTGTGGCTACCACATCATAACCGTCCCTGCCCAACTTCTCAGCGATCTCAACCCCTGCCCTGCCGGCTCCTATAACAAGAACCCTCGGCCCTTTTATTTCCTTTTCCCCTTGGAAATACTCTATAGATGTCATGACATACTGATCCTCAAGGCCCTTGATCTCCGGGATATTCTGAACCGCTCCAACGGCCCACACCAAAAGATCGGGCTGAATCTCTTTCACAAGTGCCTCATCCACGGCCCTGCTCATAAGGATAGATGCCCCGCTTGCTTTTAAAGACCCTTTAATAGTGTCCAACCCCTGCTTCATTTTTTCTTTTCCCGGAGCCTTCCACGCGATGTCGAATTGTCCCCCCAGATGATCCGTTTTCTCGGCTAAGGCAACCTGGTGACCGCGTCTGGTCATGAACAAGGCTGCACTCATACCTGCGGGTCCTCCTCCTGCGATCAGTATTTTCAAAGGCTTTGCAGTTTTTTCCATTGGAGCCAGGCCAATCTCAGGATTCAAATTACACCCCAGGGGCTCACCATTTTTCAGGCGGTGGAGGCATCCCTGGAGGCAGTAGCCGCAATACATGATCTTCTCATCCATGTCTCTCTGCCATTTCTCTATCAAATCCGGATCTGCAATTAGAGGTCTTCCAAGGGCCACAAGATCAGTTATTCCATCATGCAGGACCTTTATAACCTTGTCTTTCCTACCCATCCTGCCCGCGACAATCATGGGAAGTGTGGTGTGCTCATGTACCCATGCTAAGGCATCCATCTGGGGCTTATCCGGTAGACTGCCGTGATGAAAATACCATGGAGGGCTGAAACAGGAGTTTCCCATACCTACATGTATGGAGCTCATTTTGCTTTCTTCCGCCAATTTCAGGAGAGGCAGAAGGTCATCCTGACTTATGCCAGACTCGGGGGACATCTCATTGCCCGAAACCCTCAGAATAAGAGGCATGTCCGGGGCTCCTTCTTTGGCTCGTGTAATGGCCTCCCTTGCAAAGAGCAACCGATCCTCTCCAAAGCGATCTTCCCTCTTGTTAAGCTTCCCGTTCAAAAATTGTGAGATAAGATAGCCATGGCCCCCCTGTATTTCTATAATATCGAATCCCGCTTCCTTCGCCTTTTGTGCCGCAGACCTATAACCGGCAAGGATTTCCTCGATTTCTTTTTCAGTCAAAATCTCCGACTCCTGGCCCGTGGTCGGGCAACTAATCGTTGAAGGTGCCTTTGGCTTTCCCCCGATGACTTTAGGGTTGGCTGCTGCACCTCCATGGTTCAGATGAAGGCATGCGAGGCGGCCTTCCCCGTGTATAACATCGACAATCTTTCGGAGTTCTGCAGCGCTCTCAGGTAAATGTACACAGAGTTGCCTGGGATGCTCCCTGCCATTAGCAGTGACTGATGCAGGCTCAATAATAACCAGTCCCGGGCCACTCCTCGCAATCTGTTGATAAAAATTCAACTGGCGGTCCGTCACAGTGCCGTCGGGATTGCCATACCCGAGCTTGATCGGAGGAAAAACAAATCGGTTCACAAGCTCCAAATTACCTAAACTAAACCTATCAAACATCCTTTCCATGAAAGACCCTCTTTTTATCATCGTTATTAAATTTTTTGGTTATTATGGCCCCGCACCTCATATTGTTCAGGAGCCTGATTTTGTCTTTCTGAGTTTTGCCAGGTCATTCTTTTTTTCCTCAATATTTGTTTCTAATTCCTCAATCAAAAGTAGCTGATGGGGTTTGACTGAATGGGCTGGGAGCGCATTTTCTCTATCCTTCAGCCTTTCCTTGAGCTCCATTATTTCCTTTTCCAACTCTTCCTCTTTAACCATAATTCCATAATACCTTTCACTTAGCAAAGGACCAGAAATCTCCAATAGGTTGTTAGCTAAACCGCTCTTCCAATTTAGGGATACCAGACGACGTGAAAGGAAGTTGTGGGTTGTAGTCGATCGCTTCTTCCCTTAGATAGATCTTCTCCCAATAAGGGTCCAAAAGTTCAGCTAACTGGTCATCAAAAGTGAACAAACCCCGGTGAAGGTTTTCATCATATAACCATTTTTCGGTCTCATCATCTTCCGGTTGTGGTTTGTATTTTTCAATCATATCCATAGCGATTCTGTGGTGGTCTCTGATCGGACATGGGCGAAGCCAGTTGCCAATCTCATCACCGATCCTCTTATAAGCATAATCATCCTGCCATTTCCTGATGCTCTCGAAAAAGGGTTGGGCATAAACATCATTCAGATCCCCACCGTTCTTGTACACATCAAAAATATTCACAGGGGAAAACTGGTAGTAAGGACATGGCATGACCCAACCGTTCCAATCAATGTAGAGATATCCATCCGGTCTCCCTGCTGCGATACACCCGGAACCAATAGGACCGCTATTCCAGAAGTCTACATAGAATATTCGTTTCTTCCACAGAATCTCTCTTTCCCTGTCCAAAAGCCTCAGTCGCTGTTCAGGTGTTATCATCAGATCCAAATTGTATCCCCTCCCGATGGGCATGTACTGAAATACCCAAGCCAACGTAGCTTTCTGTTGATTGAAATAGAAATCAATGAATTCATCACTTGTAAGCAATTCGGCATTGTGTCTCATGGGCATAACCGCAATCCCAAAAGGGACACCGGCTTCTCTCATACAATCGAAAGCTTTTAGAATCTTTTTGAAAACGCCTTTACCCCGCCTTTCATCGGTCTCCTTCTCAAAGCCTTCTACAGATACCTGAGGGATGACATTTCCAAAGTCCGCCATCCTTCTTGCCATCTCTTTATCGATCAGGGTTGCATTGCTATACATTATAAACATATTGTCCATATGACGCTCAGCAAAATCGAGGATATCTTTCCCCTCGCTTCTGTAAATAGTAGGCTCTCCTCCCACCCAGGTGACATAGTGGGACCCCCAACACTCTGTCTTCTCGGTAATAATCCTGTCCAATATGGAGAAAGGAATCGTTTCAGCGGTCTTGGCATGGGATTTTGCATAACACCCCTTACAATGAAGGTTGCACATCTTTGTAGGTCCGATAACCAGAAATCCTGGTGGTCGTCTACCGTATTTAGCAATGAAGCTGTCTATTGTTTTCTTCTTTTTCCTTTTTGGAGAAAAAAGCATCTGTTCAACAAAGATATCGATCCCCTGCTTAATAACGTTCCTAGAGTACAGTCCTTCTTCCACCCTATGAAAGGCCGTCTCCATGAGATTCAGCATAATCTGCAGTTTTTCTTTTTGAACTGCAAACGGTCTCTTGTCTTCATTTTCTTTAATAATATACTCGTATGCCGCATGCTCAGCCCTTTTTAGAAAAAGGCTCCTAACCTTCGCATTGCTTGAGATCGAAACTCCCGCCTGAGAAGCAATATGGCTCAGCATTTTATTGAACTTATCCAATGCTTCCATATTTGAATCATCTCCCCTCTATTTTTTGTCAAAAACCAATGTTATTCAATTAACTAAATCCCTTACACTGTAGCTAAGTGCAGAAAGTTTCAATATCTATTCCTTTCAATACCATATCATCTTCATCAACGCCGATATCATTGGCAATAACGTGACATTTTGCCTTAAACAGGAAGAATATGGGACGACTTTCATTGGAAAGCGCCTCATAATTCCCCTGGCCTTTACTTATTATAAATTTTGAATTGTTATAGACTTCTTTAAATTCTGCGCTGCATATCTTAAGAATAGTTCCAGGAGCATCCGTTCCGGAGGATAATATAGTCGCAACTTTGTCAATCCCTGCCTGTACAGCGTCCTCATACGTGGCATCATTGATAATTGGCACATCCCTCACGACATATGTCACCGGCTTCTTCATTTCTTCTATTAAGATTTTATCAAAGACACATTCCCCCGCATTATCCCCAATATACAAGATTTCAAGGGCTTCATCTAAGTAGTCTCTGAATCTATGGTAATCGCATATGGCGAAAACCTTTTTAAGCGACTCGGCTATTTCCTTTTCGATATCGAAAGCCCTACTGGGACCGAAGTCTATAACATTTCCGGCAATCGCAATTCTAATCGCTGTCAAAAGTCTGTCGTCAGATTTTTCAATGTGACTTTTCAAAGAGGAATACAATGACAGGGCCTTTTTTGTGCTTCTGTCTTTTATTTCTCTGTAGGGATCCGAATTCCCAGTAATTTCATTGATCTTATGATAGATCAGTCTCCCGCTTTCCGGTGGAGTGCTTTCAAGAGGTATGTTCACCAACATCATCCCCACTTCATCTAATACCTTTTTAATCTTATTTTCATCATCTGTTGCTATTCTCGCCGCACGGAGCGCTTGGGACAAAAAACAGGGAAGGCAATCAAGATATGTTTTCATTATGTTAACCTTGCGTTAAAAGGTTCACATTCCACTGTTTGATTCCGTTTCAAAAACCATCAGAGAATGTCAAAACCTATTCTCGTGTCATGGCAGTTCCGCATTTAGGACACTGCTGCTCATAACAGGGGCTCCCCAATTGATGGGTCGCTCTTTCACCACAGTTGGGGCACACGCAGTAACCTCCAGGGCCTGCCGCAAAGCCGCCTCCCCGGCCCTGACCGCCACCGCTTTGACCCCGTCCACCGCCGCCTCTGCCCATACCTCTACCTGTTCCAGGTCCCTGACCTCTTGGTCCTGTTCCGTCTCCTCTTGGCATTTTATTTCCCTCCTTTCTAAGAGCTTATATCAGATTTTCCTATATGCGCCTGACCGCCTTATAATCTTCAGACTGGCCGTCAAATCCCACAATGGTCTTGCCCGGAATCATTGCCTTCGTGAAGGCAAGATAAAAGGGGCTTGACCAATCATGCCTATGTATCTTTCTTTTGCAGAAGTAAATCTCGATTTTTTCAGCAGCTTTTTGCCCAAGAGCCCTATTAGAGAACAGCGTTTATCAATGTTTTTATAGCTGACTCAGGCACGGCCCCAATAATTTGGTCTACTTTTTTCCCGTTTTTAAAAAGCATCAATGTGGGTATGCTCATGATGCCGTAATTTTGTGCGGTTATTGGTGCTTCATCGACGTTCATTTTATAAAACCCCAGTTTATCAACATAATCATCTGATAATTTTTCAACAACAGGAGAGACCATATGGCAGGGACCGCACCATGGCGCCCAAAAATCTATCAGCACAGGGATCTCTGCTTCTAGAACATCTTCCGCAAAATTTTTATCCGTAACTTCTCTAACCATCTGTTTTCCTCCTATTCTAACTTATCAAAGATTTTTATTAATGCAGCGCATAGCCACAATTATCAGGCTCATGAAAAACCGCCTGAAGGTGAACAAAATGACGATGAGGGCCTGCTTCCTCCTCTCATTCGTAAATTTTTCTTCCCAGCCGGGGATTACCTCGACGATCATCTCTCCCCTTGAGTAGGCCTCTGCAATCCGTCGCCTTGAACTTTTCTGAAGATTGTTGACTCACGCTATACTCCCGTCCAGTTCAGAAAGCATATGCCTTGAAAATATGATCCTGAAAAGGGGGTGGAGAGGGTTTCGGCACCCAGAGGTCTTCATCCGTACGCAACATCTCGTCAATGACCTCTGCGCCGGCAGTGTTGGCCAGGGAGTTCGGATAATAAACCTGGAATTTGAGCTATTACATCCATTCCAATGTTTTTCTTTTTTCCTTTCATTTTCTTGAGATCTCAACGGAAGGAAACCATGATTCATCGTAAATCTCATAGGCCCGCTAATGCCTTTTTCTTGATGCGATTGGTTTACTCCAGCAGACCGGACCCCTGGCGTTGCCGGCATAATCTGTGGCGTAAAAACCTTTACCCTTGAAAAGGATTCCGCTTCCGGCCCCGATGAGCCGTCGGACTTCACAGCCACACTGCGGGCATATCGTAATAGGTTCGTCAGACATTTTTTGGAAACGCTCAAAACAAAACCCGCATTTCTTGCATTCGTATTTATACGTGGGCATAGTCTGCGCCCTCCTTGCTCGCGGCCGAATAATACACGCTGTTGTCTTTACGTTCCGCCCGGATTTGACCGGTCCTCATTAGATTTCCAAGATATTTCAACACTTCATTGAGATGCATTCCGAAACTCTTTGCGATTTGATCCGCAGTGCAAGGCCGACGTCGCAATATAGCAAGAACTGTTTCCTTATTCGCCTGTAACGAAATATTTTTTTCGGTGCTGAACTCGTCAATGACTTCCGCCTTGGGGCGAAAAAGATGGCACAGAGAGGACAGACGTTCTCCGGAAAGGGCCTCGGCAAATTTCTCTGCGGGCGACCGTCTTATTTGTGGTCCCAACTGGCAGAACACACAATCCAGGCTGCATGTCTTGTATGAGGTTAGATCCACACCCAGTGACCTCCCGAAACGCCGGGAATGCACCGGCCCGAAGAGATATTCATAATCTCCCATTGATTACTTTTCCTTTCTTGAACTCTTATCATGCCTGCTTCCGCATCCGGGCATTCGGAACTTGGCATTGTAAAGTCCGCCGGTTAAATAGGCATCAAGTACCTCCTCAACTGCGCCCGCGACGAAGGGGATAATCCTGATACCGTAATTCTCAATTATATTGGCAAACGAATCTGAGACTGCTCCGCAAATCAAAACCTTTACACCTAAATCAGACAGCTTCGTGGCCCGGGAAAAGGGCGACTCATAACGAAAGGGCTCAAAATGCTTGCCGGTTGCCATATCCCCAGTTATGTCCATGACAAGCAACGTCTGTGCACAATCAAAAACAGGAGAAATGCGATTTTCCCAGACGGTTAAAGCCAATTTCATTTCCAAAATCTCCCTCAACTCCTAAATTTACCGCAATTAGTGTGCCACCGTTAAAAAATAATTTCTGATATACAATAAATACTTTAATATCAGATATTTATTGTTCAATCAGGAGTTGCGGGCAGTCAATGGAGATGGCGGATTAAGTAGCGTTATTGCAATGGTATAGGTTTATAGAGTTGTATTATTGCGACTCTAATGGGCTTGATTTCGGTTAGCACGCCCATCGAGATTTGGAAGATTGATGCCGAGCATTTTAATTTTTCTAAACAGCGTGCTCTTATGTATACCCAGGTCACGGGCCGTTGCCAGACGATTATATTTATTGCGTTTGAGCGCTTCGATGATCACCTGAGCTTCCACCGACTGCAACGCTGCATCGATTTTTATATGCGTGGTTGGCCTGGGGAGTAAGGCTCTGAGGTTATCAGGTAAACAGTGGGGTTCAATCTGCCCTTCAGGACAAAGCGCAAAGGCGTGCTCAATGATGTTTTCCAGTTCCCGGATATTGCCCGGATAATCGTACGATAAGAGTAGTGCAAGTGCCTCATGGCTTATTCCTGTAACAGCCCTGCCACGCAAGCGGTTGAGCCTTGAGATAAAGTACTTTACTAACATCGGGATATCTTCTTTACGGTCGCGCAGGGGAGGTAAATCCAGCCTGATTACATTAACGCGATAAAAAAGATCTTGCCGAAAAGCCCCGATTTTTACCTGTTCGCTCAGGTCTTTGTTTGATGCCGCTATGACACGCACATCAGCTTTAATAGGTTTTGTTCCTCCAAGTGGTTGGTATATTCGATCCTGTAACACCCTCAAAAGTCGCACCTGGAATGCGGCGTTAAGGTCACTGATTTCATCCAGTAAAATTGTGCCGCCTTCAGCAACAGCAAAGCGCCCTGGTTTATCCTTGATAGCATTGGTAAAGGCACCTGCCTTGTACCCGAAAAGTTCCGATTCCAATAAAGTATCAGGCATGGCGCCGCAATTGATGGCGACAAAAGGTTTCTCCCTCCTGGTACTTAATTCGTGGATGGCGCGGGCCAGAAGCTCCTTGCCGGTCCCGGTCTCTCCATGGATTAATACCGTGCTTTCGCTCTCCGCCACCTGCGGCAGGATCGCAAATATCCTGTGCATGGAGGGGCTGCGGCTGACCATATCCCCTATCTGATAACGCGCATCTAATTCCTTACGCAGTTCCTCGATCAAGCTCATATCGCGGAACGTTTCAACGCCACCCAGCACCATGCCATTTTCATCCTTAAGCAGCGAAGTAGAAACCACAACCGGAATACGTTGTTTTTCGCTATTTACGATATAAGTTGATGTGTCGACAAGGGGCTTCCCCTCTTTCATTGTTCGATGAAGAGCACAGTCTGTTTCACACATGTTGGAGCGAAAAACTTCCGGGCAGTGTTTTCCTATAGCCTCATCTCGCGAGATTCCGGTTATTTTCTCAGCAGCGCGGTTGAAGGAGGTGATTCGCCACTCATGATCCACGGTAAATACCCCGTCGGAGATGCTCTCGAGGATAATGTCTGTTACATGATGCGGTATCTGATAGGGCTTATCCTTTTTCATTATCCGGAAAGTCCTTCCAATAGACTTTGGGTATCTATGACCCATCCGAAAAGGGTCTCCACGTTCCATAGCGTGGCCTGCTGCGTGAATTCCGGCCCGGCATTGTCCACTGCGTCCGAGACAAGGATCGGCCAGTACTCCAGAAAATACCCGTCTCTCAGGGTGGACTCCACACATACGTTTGTGGCCACCCCCGTATAGATGCAGTATTTGATATTGTAGGCCTTCAGGAGTATATCGAGTTTTGTCCCGGCGAAGCCGCTGTATCTCTGCTTCCGGACAACCATATCTCCGGGGTGTACCTCCAATTCCTTGCAGATCTCCTCATCCCATGATCCTTTAGTGAGAAACCTGCCCCAGTGTTCGGGATGGTTTCTCATCGTGACAAGGCCTATCTCCTTGTGCCAGTTAGGAGATTCCGGGCCTCCGCTGTTTGAGTAGTCAGGATCATAACTCATCTTCAGAAAAACGATTTTGCAGCCTGCATCCCGGGCCGTCTCGATGATTTCTTTATTTTTTTCTATAACGTTTCCAGCCCCGGAGATATCCATCCCCACGTGATCAAACATGCCTCCCTTACTGACGAAGCCGTTTTGCATATCGACCACGATCACCGCCGTCCTGTGCAGGTCAATATCGATGGGGCCCGGCCCGGTATTTAATGAGACGCGTTTTTCAGGTCTGACAAACTGACCCGACCCCTGCCCTGGTAAAAGATCCTTACTCCCCTTGTTGTTCATTCCCACCCTCCTTCTTGTTTATCCGGTTCTTCAATGACCCCACCTGATCCCTGACAGCCTGAACCCAAAGACCGCCGGGATCTTCCAGGGCAATTCTTTTTAGAAATACTATGTAACATTTTTTGCTCTTTATGGCTATTAATGGAATGAGTTACTGATTTACCAATAGAGATCCCTGACCTCACGTGTCGAATCACTGAGTTACCAATGCATAGCTCAGCTGTCTCCGAAATTCTTTCAAAACTACGACTGGTTTGAAGGTAAGGCGAGGGTTGCAATTCAGAATTTAATTTTTTAGAGCGTAAAGGGGTTGACAAAAGAAACAGACTTAAGTAAGTACTACCACCAGATTATCAAATCAAAAAAAATATGATGAGAAATTCAATGAACTCCAATCAATCCAGGCAGAAACTCTATTATTACTATTATTCCGCGGGAGGTGGCCTGCTCTTGGATTGATTGATTTCCGTTGTTTATCAAAAGCCGTGGGCAGCCCAGAGCCCACGGCTTTTTTTTGTCCTATTGGCCTTTGTCACTGAGCCCTGTCCCGCTTCAGCGCGATAGTTGGGATGCTCAGTTTGGCCGGTGGCTTTGTAGACCCCCCTGATGGCAAAACGCCCAGGGGCACCGCAGTTCAGGAAAAATGGAAACCAAATGCAAAGAAAAGGAGGAATTAACCATGAAGGAGACAAACCATCAACCCATAACCGTCACACCGCACCTTTTTCAGCTGGGAATACCGAGCTTTCCGGTCTATTTGTCATTGGGGGAGGAAGGGATAATAATAGAAGGGGGAACCGGCCCTACATCGGATATTATTGTCAGACAGGTTGATATGCTGGGTATTGATCCTTCAAAGATCAGGTATATGGCCCTCACCCATACCCATGCGGATCATGTCGGGGCCGTTCCCCGTCTAAGGCGTCTTTGGCCACATATGCGGGTACTGGCCGGGCCGGTCGCCGCCGCGTTTCTGAAAAAAGAAAATTTTTTAAAAGAGTTTCTTCCTGTGGACCGTATGATCGGAGATCTTTTGATCCACAGGCAAGATATCATGTCTCATCCATCGCCAATCGAGGCGTACAAATTTGATGTCGATCGGATTATTGAGGACGGCGATAGCATTGATCTGGGCGCCGGCATTGTATGGCACGTGTATCGGACGCCTGGTCATTCACCTTGTCATATGTCATTCTATGAAGAAAATGAGCATACCATGGTTATCGGAGACATGACTGGATATTACGATCATGAACGAGATGTGTTCTGGCCAAATTATTTTGCATCTCTGGGGGAATACTGTAATAGTATCCAAAGAATGGCCTCCTTCCCGGCCGCACGCTATCTCCTTAGCCATAACGGCGTTGTCGAAGGAAATTCGGGGCAGCATATGCAAAACGCCCTTAAAGCGACCGAGGTCTATCATCGCGAGATGTTGCGTCGGCTGGATCAGGGAAATGATTGGGACAAAATCTGCGCGGAGAAGGCGGATTGGGTCTGCAGTCTTGGTGCCCTCGCTTCACAGAACATCATTCGTTTCTTGTGTAAGCTTTTGCTGAAAAATTCGGCGGCGGAAAGAGAAAAAGCGGATTTCGGCATCGCCCCGTGATCAATGAAGAAAGCTTGAAAGCGACAAATGAAAAACTTAGAGACAATTTATTGAAGACAAATAGAGTCAATAACCACCCCTTTTAGGGGTGGTTATTGACTGACGTGGCTCCTAACTCTGTTACTACTTCCTTAAGTCCCAAGCCAAAGAGGCGTATCCGAGCCATTCGTCCCCCCAGCCATCAATATTGGCCCGAAAGTCGCCCCCACAACATCCTGAAGCCAAACTTGATTTGACACACGAGACCAATTTCTTCTATACTTTTTCCGCCAAAAGCAAGTTCTATCAATTAAGGGAGGACTACAATGTTGCGTTTTCGAATATACGTAATCCTGGCCGGCATATTCATAGCGACATCATGCCTGCTGTACCTCGTTCATTACTACATCTTCAGGGATGAACACCATATCTTTATCTTCATGCTAGGCGACCTTGCCTTTCTGTCGTTGGAGGTATTTCTGGTAATGGTTGTTATCGAGCGCCTCCTGGTGCGTCGTGAGAAACAGGCGCTCCGCCACAAGCTCAACATGGTGATAGGGGCTTTCTTCAGTGAGGTGGGGACGGAGCTCCTTAAGCGTCTGCTCAACTGTTTTAGAGAGAGAGATGAAATAAGCCGGAAGCTGGCCATCGGTCAGAACTGGACGCGGGCTGAATTCCGGAAGGCGGTGAGATTTGCTGCCACCCTGCATTACCAGCCCGATTGCCGCATGATAAACCTGGATGAACTGCATGCGTTTCTTAAAGAGAAACGCCCATTCCTGCTTCGCCTGCTGGAGAATCCGAATTTACTTGAGCATGAGCATTTCACCGATACGCTGTGGGCTGCCTTTCACCTGATCGAGGAGCTTGAGGCAAGGGAATCGCTCAAGGACTTGCCGGAGGCCGACCTAAATCATATTACTGCTGATATCGAGCTGCTCTATGCCAGCCTCATTGTCGAATGGCTTGCCTATGTAGAACATCTCCAGTCTAGCTATCCCTTCCTCTTCTCGCTGGTGTCGCGCACCCACCCGTTCCAAGCGCATCCTACCGCAGTCGTGTCCGAATGACCATTACCTGCTAACTCAGCCCGCAGCGCTTCAATGGGGTTGAGCCATGAGGAATGCCAGACCGGACAGAACCCAATGAACAGGCCGATGTTAAAACCTTATCATACCCTCCCCTACTGACACCCCAGGGGACCCTGCCTTATATGGTGAGAAAATACAAGACCCGTATTCCAACTCATAGAACATCAATATACCCCGGCGAGATTTTCTTTGTGGAATTTCTATCCAATGGACATCAACCCAGCGAGAATTAGCCAATACTATTTAAGGAATAATAACTCAATCCTTGGACAAATCATAGGTCTCAAGTTGCTTAATTCTTTCAAGCAAAGGAGGATGAGAATAGTTGAACCAGACATAAAGACGGTTTGGTCGAAGATTTGAAAGATTATCCTTTGCTATTTTCTTCAAAGCCCTTATAAAAGGACCCGCTGTATTTAAAAGTTGAAAAGCATAGAGATCGGCTTCTCGCTCAAATTTTCTGGAAATGGCCGTAACAATCGGTGAGAGGAAAAAACCAACTGGCTCCCACAGCACGCCGACCAAAAAGAGACCGACATAAGCGGGCATAAGAGAAAACCCAAAACTTTGAAACATCACGTCCCACATTATCATTTTTGATGCCAGGTAAAAAAGCAAAATAGAGACTAAGCCTGTTATCACAAATTGCTTCTTTATATGATTTTTCTTTAAATGCCCAATCTCGTGTGACAAAACTGCTACAATCTCATCCCCATCATGGGATTGAATCAGGGAGTCATATAACACTATCCTCTTTGTCTTCCCCAGACCTGAAAAATAGGCATTGGTATGCCGACTCCTCTTTGTAGCATCCATCTGATATATACCCCGAATGCTCAAACCTTTACTCTCAGCTATCACCTCTATCTTCTTAGACAGATCCGGATCTTCCAGCGGCGTAAACTTGTTAAAAATTGGCGCAATAACCGTAGGGTAAAGCACTGTCATAAGTAATTGAAAACCCAAAAAGATGGCACAGGCCAAAATCCACCATATTTCACCCGTATACTTTACAATCAAAAGGAGCGAAGACAATAGAAAAGATCCAATAACAATGGACAACACCAATGATTTTATTAGGTCGAAAATCCAGATTTTAACGGTTTTTGTGTTAAACCCATACCTTTCTTCAATTACAAAGCTGTGATAATAGTCAAAAGGAAGGGCAACTATTGCCGCCAAGAACCCCGGAACAGCAAAAAATATCAGCCCCGCCAAAATAAAATTTAGCTCTGATAAAAATTTCGTAAGCCACGGTAAAATTCCTGAAAGGATAATAAACAGAAAGACGATTTTGCCAACGATGGTCTGGACAATAGAGAAATTGGTATTGTCGAAGGTATATTGATTGATCTTTCCTAATTCATCTTCATCAATGATCCCCTCAAATGCCTTAGGTACCTTTTTTCCATATTTCTCGATATGTTTGGTGTTTAGTTTGTCGATCAACAGGTCTGCAATGGTACTTATTACAAAGATGGCAAGGTAGGTAATTAAAAAAGAATTGAAAGATATCATGAGATCCGTGCATATACCCATTTATGATTGTGCCATTTTCTTTCTTTTATAATTGATGGGCTCACAAAAAGTCCTCCAAAGACTTTTTTCGAGTTTTTCGTATTAGGTATGATCGATTATTCCAACAATCCCGATATACTATTATACCGCTCAGAAAATGTAGATCCTTTCCCTGAGAAGATGTTACATCTGGTAAGGATATGCTCTGCTAATTCTCTTCTCTTGTTGTCGTCAAGGCCATTAAAACTCTTAATAAAAGAACTCTCTTCATCAATTTGAGAAAGGATTGACCAGATCTGCTCTGGTGACATTTCAGGTGTAAATTCCGGCTTCTCTTTCGATATAGGGGCTTTAAAAACAGTTTCTGCCTTTTCAAGGATTCTTTTAAGATCATTCTTGATCGTCTCAACCTCTTTTGCCAACTCTTCATATGAAAGGCAGATTCGGGACACGGGGCAGGTCACTTCCTGATCTGCAATTTTTACATTAATACCAAGAGATATGCCTTTCTTATTTCCTTCTTCAGGCTCTTGAATTTCTATAATCCTAAAAATTCCGGACATTACACCTCCAACTATTCAAATCTCCTTTATGTCACATTCAAATGATTCAAGCATTTAAATTTGATGATCTATCGCATATGCCTAAATTTATGCGATAACTTAAATAGTGTCAACGCCTTATATAGATCCTTGCAAATATGACATTGAGAAGAAATAGATAGCTATTCTAAAATTTACTTTACTTTTCGACAGTAAATAGCTAAAATGTAGCTATAATGTAAATAAATTTGTTGCCAATTACAGATCAATAGTCTAAAAGATTGGTAACGTTCAAAAGTATTTACATTCAGTTTATACTTAGACAGTTTATATGCCTTTCGATTTCTTTAAAAAAGACATGGAACTCTCTATTAATAAAGTCGCAGTCTAACCATATATGGCAGGACATGGGGCTCTCTTTTCAAAAACGAGACGTCAACTGCAAGGCCAAA
>CAYRFN010000090.1:0-15383 GCA_964423495.1 uncultured Desulfobacteraceae bacterium | reverse complement strand
AGAAGCAACTTAACTCAAATAACCAGCAACCAGTTTTTCGTTTTCTGAAAAGAGAACCCCATGCTCTGCCTTTCTGTTCCTAATCCATTTAGCCATGGTAGAATATTGGGCTCTCTTTTCAAAAACGAGACGTCAACTGCAAGGCCGAAGGGACATCACTGCGCTACGGCGGGCGGAGGGTTAAGTCAGTACCTTGCCTGTATGGTGGCTATGGCATAAACCTCAGTAAGTTGCCGCCCGCCTTTAAACCAACTTAACTCAAATAACTCTCCGAGGCGTAGGCTCTACGAGCCAGAAGCCAGCAACCAATTTTTCGTTTTCTGAAAAGAGAACCCCATGCTCTGCCTTTCTATTCCTGATCTATGGTTAGGGCATAGGGGGCGTTCCATAAGCATGTAAGAATTCTTATTGCGGATTTCTTAAAAGAGGGTCCCATGCCCTTCTAAATGCGAAGCCTTTTGAACGTTACCAAATAGTTACAATTTGTTCTTTATTTTGTTCATACGGATGTTATAATATCATTGTTTTCGATAAAGATATCCAATAATACCCATTTTCTCAAGTGGATATCAAGAGAGGAACTTTTATGGTTACAGAACAAGGTGTTATTGAAAGAGTTTTTCAACAGAAGGCCATAGTTCATATTCGGAAAAGCTCCTCCTGCGCCAGCTGCAAGTCCCGTGATGGGTGTGGGGTATTGTCCGGCAAAGAAATACTGATTGAAGTCTCAAATGACCTTGGGGTAAAAGTAGGTGATCATGTTGAGATTAGCGTGCCAAAAGGCTCTCTATTAAGGCTTTCCTTGCTTGTTTATTTCCTCCCCATCGTAGCGCTTGTCATTGGCGCTTTTGCTGGAAGCGTATGGGCGCAGTCATTTGGTGTAGGATCCACCTTAGCCTCTATAGTGGGCGGTGGTTTTTGCATGGGGATTACATTTTTAATACTGAGGAAGTTTGACCGGGCTGTTCAGGACAAGCGTGGATATCGCCCTTTTATGACACGCATCCTGTTTAGTGCGGATTCCACTCAACATAGCAGCAGTAAGTGAGGCCACACAATAGACTCCTCTCTTGTCATTGGTCTGTTGTCAATTTTGATCGTCATACTTGAAAAATATCTTTTGCTCTGATACTTTTTCCTGAAAATTGTAAAAACCTTCTGTCGGATATATTAGAAGGCGTCTTAAATATATCATCTTAAATATGATGGTTTAGTAAAAAGTCGTCACTCCGGTGAAAACCGGAGTCCAGAAACTTTGAAACCAATTGAAAAAACTGGATTCCGGCTTTCGCCGGAATGACAAAAAATGGTGTTTTTCGACTTTTTACGAGTTCATCAAATATTATCTCTAAGGAGAAGAATATGGACAATAAGGATATTCAATATGGTTATACCTTTGATGACCTACTGTTGGTCCCGGGCCACTCTGCTGTTTTGCCAAATCAAGTAGATGTAAGCACAAGGTTATCCCGGAATATTTCATTAAACATTCCTATCGTCAGTGCGGCAATGGATACTGTAACTGAATCTGCGACTGCTATTACCATTGCACGGCAAGGAGGATTAGGGTTTATTCATAAGAATATGAGCGTTGAACGACAGGCCCTGGAGATAGAAAAGGTAAAAAAATCTGAAAGCGGTATGATAGTCGATCCTATTACCATAGGCCCTGACAATAAGATTTATGAAGTCCTTGAGATCATGGAGAAATTTAGGATTTCTGGCGTGCCGGTGGTTAAAGACGAAAATTTAGTTGGGATCATCACTAATAGGGATTTGAGGTTTGAAACAAATCTGGATCAAAAGGTCGAAGCAGTTATGACCAAGGAAAATCTCGCTACAGCGAGAGTAGGTATTACCCTTGAAGAATCCAAGGCTATCCTCCATGAGAGACGTATAGAGAAACTCTTGGTGGTGGACGATAAGGGTAAATTGCAGGGACTCATTACTATCAAGGATATAGAAAAAATAAGGAAATACCCTAATGCTTGCAAAGATGAATTGGGCCGCTTGAGAGTTGGAGCCGCTGTGGGTGTTGAACCGGATAGGGAGGAAAGGATCGCAAGGCTTACAGCAGCTGGAGTGGATGTAGTGGTTATAGATACTGCTCACGGGCACTCACAGAGAGTGATCGAGGCCGTAAAAGATACCAAGAAAATGTACCCTGATTTGGAGTTGGTAGCAGGAAATGTAGGCACAGCAGAAGGGTCCAAGGCACTTATCAAGGCAGGTGCGGATGCAGTAAAAATCGGTGTGGGCCCTGGGTCTATTTGTACGACTCGGGTAGTGGCGGGAATCGGTGTACCTCAAATGTCGGCCATAATGGAATGTGCTGATGCGGCAAAGAAATGGGGAGTTCCAGTTATTGCGGATGGGGGCATTAAGTACTCTGGAGATATTACAAAGGCATTAGCTGGTGGGGCACATTCTGTAATGCTCGGAAGTCTGTTTGCAGGAACTGAAGAAAGCCCTGGCGAGACAATCCTCTTTCAAGGAAGAACATATAAGGTTTATAGGGGAATGGGTTCATTGGAAGCAATGAAGGAGGGAAGCAAAGATCGTTATTTTCAGTCTGAAGTTGAACTTGAGGAAAAATTAGTGCCGGAAGGCATAGTGGGCCGGGTGCCTCATCGTGGTCCATTGGCAGATACTATTTACCAGCTCGTTGGTGGATTAAAGGCAGGAATGGGCTATTTAGGATGCCATCATATTGAAGAGCTTCAAACTGAACCGAACTTCATTCAGATTACCCCTGCTGGTCTCAAGGAGAGTCATGTCCATGATGTAATCATTATTAAAGAAGCGCCTAACTATCGGTTGGAATAGACACAAACCTGGTTTTATATATGTCAAGCAAGCCTAATAATCAAAAAATGCTCATTTTAGACTTCGGGTCTCAGTATACCCAGCTTATTGCAAGAAGGGTTCGTGAGACCAAAGTTTACTGCGAGATACATCCATTCAATTTAAGCCTTGAAAAGATAAAGGCTTTTTCTCCAAAAGGTATCATCCTTTCAGGAGGGGCAGCCAGTATTTATGATAAAAATGCCCCTTTGGCCGATAGGGGGATACTTAAAATGAATGTGCCGGTTCTGGGCATATGCTATGGAATGCAGTTTATTACTCATATGCTTGGAGGTATAGTTGCAAAGGCCACAGATCGTGAATATGGAAATGCAGCCATTAACATAAAAAATGACAGTAATCTGTTTCATGGGCTTGGAAAAGCAGATGGGTTAACAGTGTGGATGAGCCATGGTGACCGTATTGAGCAGATGCCTGACGGGTTCCAGATGCTTGCGAGCAGCAAGAATAGCCCTATAGCAGCCATGGCCGACATCTCAAATCAGTATTTCGGTGTCCAATTCCATCCAGAGGTGGCCCACACCCCAGAGGGTCCCAAGATTTTGAGAAATTTTCTTTTTAGAATTTGTGGGTGTAAGCCGGCCTGGACCATGACCTCTTTTGTGCGCCGAACAATCAAGAACCTGCGAGAAGAAATAGGGGAAGACAGGGTAATTTGTGGGCTTTCGGGCGGAGTGGATTCATCGGTAACAGCGGTCCTACTTCATAAGGCGATTGGAAAAGGCTTGTCTTGTATTCTTGTAGATAATGGCCTTCTGAGGCGGGATGAAGCTCAGGAAGTCATGGAAATCTTCCAATTGCACTATGGCATGGACTTGCACCTTGTGGATGCATCTGAACATTTTCTTAACCATCTTAAGGGTGTTATAGACCCTGAGGAGAAGAGGAAAATTATTGGAAGAGAGTTTATCAAGGTCTTTGAAAAGAAGGCCAAGGAGTTGGGAAGGGCAAGATATCTGGCTCAGGGTACGCTTTATCCAGATGTTATTGAAAGTGTTTCGTTTAAAGGGCCTTCGGCCACAATTAAAAGTCACCACAATGTTGGGGGGTTGCCTGAGGTTATGAAACTAAAACTCGTTGAACCGCTTCGAGAATTGTTTAAAGATGAGGTCCGTCAGGTGGGCTTAGAACTCGATCTGCCCAAAGAATTGGTCATGAGGCAGCCCTTTCCAGGGCCGGGCTTAGCGGTCAGGATATTAGGCGAGGTTACACATAAACGGCTCGAGATTCTAAGGTCTTCGGACGTTATTGTAACAGAAGAAATTGTTAGAGCCGGGCTATACGAAAAAGTCTGGCAATCCTTTGCCGTACTCCTTCCCGTAAGAACGGTTGGTGTGATGGGTGACGAAAGGACATATGAAAATGTAATCGCAATACGGATAGTAGACAGCCAAGATGCCATGACAGCCGACTGGTCAAGGATCTCTTATGAAGTACTGGGACAAATTTCCAACAAGATTGTCAATAGTGTAAAGGGCGTAAACCGTGTTGTCTACGACATATCCTCTAAACCACCTAGTACCATTGAGTGGGAATAAAAGGTTCTTGTAACATCTTGACATTTTCTCCTTCCAATGCCCAGATCATCATTCATGTTTCCGTTTTGGTTATTTATAATTAGAGGGGAAAGAAAGTATCTGATATGTCGCTGAATTATGAGCGCACTTACAGAAAAAGGATTAATGCCCGAGGCATGGTTTCTTTTCATATTGAGGTTAAAGAAACGGATTTATGGGTCAGCGCCGATGTAAACTTGGAAAAGGAAACAAGAGACCTTGTATTTGAGTTAAGGCAGCAGCTTGAGGAGTATATTAGCTCCCATCCTAAATTTATGACCTCTCTATTACCCTATCGGGAGGATCTTTATGCCCCTCAGGTAGTTCGAGAGATGATTGATGTCACAAGAAAAATAGGTGTTGGCCCAATGGCCAGTGTGGCAGGTGCCATTGCCCAGCATGTAGCTATTGGCTTGCTTAAATTCACTGAGCAGGTGATTGTTGAAAATGGTGGGGACATATTTCTTCAAGCCAATCGGCCGGTAACTGTTTCAATCTTTGCTGGCAGCTCACCGTTAAGCGAGAGATTTGGTCTGCTTATCCCGGTAAGACAAATGCCTTTAGGGGTTTGTTCTTCATCTGCAACCGTGGGACATTCTATGAGCATGGGGATAGCGGATGTAGTCTGCCTTGTCTCTTCTTCAGCAACCCTGGCTGATGGGGCCGCAACTGCTGTTGGGAACCAGATAAAAAGAAAAACGGATCTTGAAATAGTATCTGGTGTGGTAAATAAGATTGAGGGAATTATAGGTGGCGTGGTGATTGTTGATGACAAAATGGCGACATGGGGTGACATTGAATTAGTAGAACTGTAATATTTGATTGTGCCCATTGACGATTGTTAGTATTCATAAGTCATATAGCTTATCATCCACTTTTGGGGGGCGATATTTTGGGGTTCTTAAAGTTTTTTTTAAGGTAAATGGATCTTCTTCAAGGATATCTCCCATTTCCGCCTCTATCTTCTCCGGATCTTCTCCAGCTTCTAACCTGTTTAGGGCCTCCTGCATTCCGGGGCCCAGATTAAGTCCAGTCATGTCTGTCAGCTTACGCATCAAGTTGGCGGCTTGCTTGGGATCATTTTCGTCCACATGTTCGGCCTCTTTTGCGAGGAGATTCATTGCCCTTTCCATCTTGTTTTCATCTAAGTCTGGCAAAGGGGTATCATCTTCCTCACCACGATTTCGTGTCGTTGCAAATACAGACATGTACCGATTAAGATGAATTTTCTGGCATTTGGGGCACAAAGGCCTTTTTTCTGTGTTAACTGATTTGGAAAAAAAATTGAAAATTGTATGACATCCCGGGCAATAGAATTCATATATCGGCATTGCTTTTACCTCGTATTTTTGAGCATAGCGTTTAAAAATCAATAGCCTAATTGATTATAAGGTTGAAATACAAAAGAGATCAGTAGGAGTCAAATAATTTTCAATGCCTTGATATTTTCAATTCAAGTCAGATTATGACTTGTCTTTTTTTATGAGGCTGGTATACTCCTAAGACTGATCATGAAAGTAAAGGAGACATTTGTCCTGACATAAGAATGAAGATAGGAGTACTGTCGGATACACACCTTCATCAGGTAACAAAAGAATTCGAGGAAATTTACAAGAAATATTTATCCGATAAAGATATTATTTTGCATGCGGGTGATGTTGTATCAACCGAACTTATTGATTTTCTTAGTAAAAAAAAATGCCATTGTGTATTCGGAAACATGGACCCCTTTGAGTTAAGGGGAATGCTTCCAAGAAAAAAGGTCATAAATTTAGGCCATTATCGATTGGGCCTTATCCATGGATGGGGATCTCCTGATGGCCTTGAAGATCGTATCTGGCCTGAATTTCAGGATGTAGATCTCATTGTCTACGGCCATTCGCACCGTGTAGCAAATCATATTAGAAAGGGTGTGCTTTTTTTTAATCCAGGGACGGCTACTGGTTTTGCTTCTTCGGGAATAAATAGCATTGGCATTTTGGAAGTGGATGATACAATTCATGGTAAAATTATCACATTGTAAGGATTTATTAACGTTCAAAAGTATTTACATCCAGTTTGTACCAGGCCAATTTATTATCTCGATTTTTTAAATATGAGTTACATAATTTTGGATCTAAAACCTATGTCTGATAAGAAGGGCATGGGACTCTCTTTTAAGAAACCGAGTAGGCAGGAACTCCGACCTGAGCATTCCTGCAAACTAAGGCGGGCGGCGGGCTTTCTGGATTTATGCCCTGTGTTGCGCTCCGGGCATCAAGCGCAATACCTTCCCCGCCCGCCTCAGGCAGCAGGGACATCAACTATCCAGCAACCAATTTTTCGGTTCTTAAAAGAGAGCCTCATGTCCTTCCAGTTGCAAAACCTTTTGAACATTACCAAGGATTTACTATGAAGGTTCTCTGGGCGCCGTGGAGAATGGAATATATCGTTTCCGAACAGAAAGGGGAAGATTGTATTTTCTGCGCTGGAGACAAACGAAGCGAAGATAAAGAAAGGTTAATCCTGTATGTAGGGTCTCTTACCACAGTCATGATGAACCGCTTCCCATATATTAATGGGCATCTCTTGGCCGCACCTATACGACATGCTTCAGATTTAGAATCTCTCACCAGGGAAGAAACACTGGATCTTATGGCTATGGTTCGAAGATCCATTAAGATTTTGAAGAAAGTATTAAACCCGGAAGGTTTTAACATTGGATTAAATCTTGGTAAAGTTGCAGGGGCAGGTGTTGAGGAACATATGCATTTTCACATTGTACCACGTTGGAATGGGGATACAAATTATATAACAGTTTTAGGGGAGATAAGAGTTATTCCGGAGCACATCGAGGAAACTTATTACAAACTTCTGCCGCATTTTAAAGAACATACACATTGTCATGGAGGTGATAAATGAATTATCTTAGAGCAATTCTCGTGATGTTGTTTTTGTTGTTTATTGTTATTGTGGCTGTTCAGAACTACCAACCCTTTTCTACGGGAGTTAAGTTTAAGATAGATCTTATCTTTTTTGAGTATGAAACCTCTGAGATGTCCCTGTATTTTGTGACGGTTATCGCTTTTCTGGTAGGTGTTGTTTTAGCCGCATTCTTTGGCATATTTGAGCGTTTTCGTCTCAAAAAGAAGATCAAAACACTAGTGAGGGATAGCAAGGAAAAAGACGAGGAACTTAATTCTCTGAGGAATCTACCTGTTACCGCTGAAGATATAAGTCCAGATCAGAATTCCGACAGATAGCGAAAAGTCCTCTTGGTATAACACCACACTCAAATAATTTGCATTGCAATTAGGTAAGGATCTATCCAGTACCTGCAACCCGATTCCTGGAAAGAGTGTCCCTGCCCTTGCGGATTAAAAAAATTTTGAATGTTATCAATTTTTCATATTTATGTATGATGGTTTAGTAAAAAGTCGTCACTCCGGTGAAAACCGGAGTCCAGAAACTCTGAAACCAATTGAAAAAACTGGATTCCGGCTTTCGCCGGAATGACAAAAAATGGTGTTTTTCGACTTTTTACGAGTTCATCATGTATGACTTTAGAAAAATATATAGAGAAAACATTAGGTAAAGGTCGCTTATAGCATTCTGGGCTATAAACCATACCACTAAATTAAAGGGGATATTTAGTGTTTCAGTCGATTTGGCGATGGTTTACTGAACAAGGCAACCAGCAGCTTGTATTAGGTGCTATTGTTACTTTTGTGATAGGCCTTATTATCGGGGCATGGATAAGGCGCAGCAAGGTGAAAAAGGTAAAATCTATCACAAGTAATGGTGATGAGGCATTTTTTAAAGGGATCCAATACCTTCTTTCCAATGATCACGACAATGCGATTGAGGAGTTAACCAAGTCGGTTAAGGTCAATTCAGATACTATAGAAACATATGTGGCGCTCGGCAATCTTTACCGATCAAAGGGTGATATAGACAGGGCCATCCGTATCCGCCAAAGTATAATACTGAGACCAAATATCGATGAGCAAATAAAACTCAGGGCACTATTTGACCTTGGCTTGGATTACCGAAGGGGAGGGTTTCTGAATAGGGCACTGGAAACATTCTTGAAGGTGACAGAAAAAACCCCTTTGGATATAAAGGCACTGGAGGAGATTGAAAGTATTTATGTAGAGCTGAAGGATTGGGGAAATGCCTATCGGATACGACAAAAGATTGCGAGGTTAGCTAAGGGAAATCACAAACATATTTTAGCCCATTATCTGGTTGAGACAGGAAAGGTTCACCTGGGGAATGGGGAACTGACTGAGGCAATTTCCTTTTTTAACAAAGCCATATCTACGCACAGGGAGTGTATTGATGCTTACCTCCACCTAGGAGATCTTTATTTTGATAAGCAAGAATTTAAAAAGGCAATGTCAACATGGAAAAGGGTTGTTCAAGTAATGCCTCAGTTAACTTTTCTTGCATATCGTCGCCTTGAAGGGGCCTATTCAAAAATGAAAAACTTAGAACCAGTTGCTGAATTTTTAAAGGAATGTGCAAAAAGCAATTCCGATGCCTTTACTCATATGGCTCTGGCCCGCTATCTTTATAATGAGAATGATATTGAAGGCGCACTTAGGCAGATCAGTAACGCTCTTGAATTGGACCCCTTCTTTTGGGAGGCAAGGAAATTCAAAGGTAAAATACTCCTCAGTCATGGCAGAGAGAAGGACGCTTTGATTGAATATGGGGAGTTTGTTGAACATCTAAATGTACCCTATTTGAAATTCCAGTGTACCCAGTGCGGATTTCAGTCAAGTGACCTCCAATGGCAATGTCCACAATGCAAGAAGTGGGATACAATCCGTTTGATCGACTCACCAAAAACTCGGTCAATTCCTATCCCCGAAAATGAAGACACATCGCATGAATTTAACGGAAGCATGAAAGTAGAATAGTATGTCTCAGCTGACGCCTATGCTTAGACAATATTTTGGCATTAAAGGTAAATACCCTGATGCCATTTTGTTTTTCCGTATGGGTGATTTCTACGAGATGTTTTTTGATGATGCTCGGACCGCATCCAGGATTCTCGGCATCACATTAACAGCTCGTGGTTCCTATAAGGGGAAGAAGGTCGCTATGTGTGGTATTCCTCATCATGCTTCTAAATCATATATAGCAAAGCTAGTGGGTAGCGGCTGGAAGGTGGCCATTTGTGAACAAACTGAAGACCCAAAACAGAGCAAAGGGATTGTAAAGAGAGAGGTGGTTAGGCTTGTTACTCCTGGATCAATTGTAGATGAAGGAGATTTGGACGATAAAAGCAATCTATACATGGCTGCGATATATGGAGGCCCTACCCGAAATGAATACCCGCCTGTGCATAACATTCGCGAGATGGCAGGATCCGAAACAGACGGGGATGAAAGTTATGGGTTAGCACATGTTGACCTGTCAACCGGAGAGTTCCGTGTTACTGAGATTCGGTTATTTACCGAACTTTTAGACGAATTGGGGAGAATAGCTCCAGCCGAGCTTTTGATTGTTGATAATGGGGATTTATCGGGACGAAAAGAGCTGTCACAGTACCGGATTGAGACTATAGAAAGGGATTACTTTGATCCCAGTAAGGCAGAGAATCTTTTGAAAGAGCAATTAGGAGTTAGGTCATTAGTAGGGTTTGGATGCCACGACATGCCATTCGGGACCATTGCGGCGGGAGTCCTCGTTCACTATCTCCTGGATACTCAAAAAGGGTTCCCAGCACATATCAAAGAAATTATGAGTTATCGTATTAGTGATTTTATGTTTCTTGACGAGTCAACCTGTTATCACTTGGAACTCCTTAAAACCATGCGTCGTCAATCCGAGAAAGGCTCATTATTTCAAATCATTGATAGAACAATAACTTCTATGGGCAGTCGCTGTTTAAAAAAGTGGATTACCTACCCCCTCATTCACCTCGAAAAGATCCGGAAACGGCTTGCCGCGATAGGTTGTTTTAAGGATGATATTATGTTTCGAGAGGAAGTCAAAAAGGAGCTTAAAGAGATCTATGATTTGGAACGGCTAAACGGACGAATTGCTCTTAAAAGAGCCAATGCAAGAGATTTGTTGGCCCTTAAATACTCGATTTTTCGATTACCATTCATCAAGAATGCCCTAACCGGTTCAGCAAGCATTCTTTTGTCAGAGATCGCAAAAAAATTGGACACGCTTCAAGATATAGCCCATTTGATAGAAGAGGCTATCCATGAAGATGCACCTGTCTCTGTTAGAGATGGTGGGATTATTAAAGAGGGATATGATGATGAACTCGACAGGCTGATCTCCTTGAGCCGTGATGGGAAAAGCTGGATAGCGGAGTTTGCAGCTTCTGAGCAAAAGAGAACCGGGATATCAAGTCTGAAGGTGGGGTTTAATAGGGTTTTTGGCTACTATATTGAGATTTCAAAGGCCAATCTTCATCTTGTACCTCCTGAATATATCAGAAGACAGACCCTGGTTAATGGTGAGCGTTACATCACTGAATCCCTGAAGAATATGGAAGAGCAGGTGCTTGGCGCAGAAGAAAAGCGCGTGGAACTGGAATATGAGATTTTTGAGAAAATACGTGAGAAGATAGCGTTTGAGAATCAGCGCATCAAAGAGGCAGCGGCCCTGATTGCGGAGGTTGATGCCATTTCTGGATTGGCAGAGACTGCCGAAATGAATAATTACATATGTCCAGAGGTTAATGACAGCGTTGATATCCATATTGTAGATGGCAGACACCCAGTAGTCGAACAAACAGTCAAAGATGAGGATTTTGTGCCTAATGATATTACCCTGAATTCTGGGCAACAACAGATGTTGATTATTACAGGGCCAAATATGGCGGGTAAATCTACTATTCTTAGACAGGCAGCCCTAACAGTACTTATGGCGCAAATAGGAAGCTTTGTACCCGCTTCTAAGGCAGTAATAGGTATTGTAGATCGTATTTTTACCAGGGTTGGCGCTTCGGATGATATAGCCAGAGGACAGAGCACTTTTATGGTGGAAATGAATGAAACGGCAAATATTTTGCGTCACGTGACTCCCAGAAGTATGGTCATTCTGGATGAAATCGGACGTGGGACAAGCACCTATGACGGTCTGAGCATTGCCTGGGCCGTTGCTGAGACGTTGCACGATTGGAAAGGAGAAGGTGTACGGACTTTATTTGCAACTCATTATCATGAATTAACAGAAATGGTGGCAACCAAACATAGGGTGAAAAATTTTAATATAGCTATAAGAGAATGGAATGATCAGATAATTTTTTTGAGAAAACTGGTTCCAGGTGGAACGAGCCGAAGTTATGGTATACAGGTGGCTCGGATTGCTGGCTTACCGGATCGTGTCCTTAGGAGGGCCAAGGAAATTTTGAACAACCTTGAGGGAACTGAGCTAGATGAGACAGGAAGACCTCGTTTGGCACACACTTCCAGTAAGAAGAATGAAGAGAATATTTTGCAGCTCAGCCTTTTTGAGTCTAAAGATCGGAAACTAAGAGAATGGATTCAGGGAATGGATATTTCTTCCATAACTCCATTAGATGCATTGATAGAACTCAATAAACTCAAGGAATATGTGGACTCGGATTCGTAAACTCGAGGGAAAAAAGAAAAGGCTTCGTACCAATCGAGCGCTTTGCAAAAATCATAAGCGAATTATAGTGGCATGGGAGTCTTTTATGGGCGGTATTGGGAGACCCACCTCCCAATGCCTCAGTGGATTTCAGAGCTAAGCTCCCGTTCCACAGGACTGAGGTCAGACTTTGTGACTTTCTGGAAAAGATCCCCATGTCCCTCACTGCCTTGTTTTCAAAGCGCTAAACAGTTATAATACTTCAAAATGAGAAGAAAGATCAATACCAGCCTATCAGTTACAGTAGTTATCGTTTGGGCAATTTTCTTCTTTATAGGATCTGAAGCCTTTGGGAAGATCTTAAAAAAGCCAGAATTACTCCTTAATAAAGCCGATCACTGTAGAAAGACCCTGTATGATTCAGCAAAAAGAAAGAAATATCGAAGCAACTGGTTAAGATGTATTAATAGCTATAAAACAATTTATACTCGATATCCCAAAAGTGTTCAAGTTCCTTGGGCTATATATCATTCAGCAGGATTATTCACTGGGCTTTATACTTATTCTGGGAGGTCGAAAGATTTAGATGAAGCTCTTCGTCTTTATAGGCGAGTAGTTGATGAATACAAGTTCCACCGTTTGGCAGATGACGCCCAATATTTGATTGGGAATATCTTTTACAAGTACAGGAATAGTCCAACCCAGGCCTATGTGGAATTCTTGAAGGTGGAAGTAAAGTTTCCTTCTGGAGACATGCTGCCCAAGGCCAGGAAAATGATGGATAGGTTGACAGTGATTCTCAGCAAAAAAAATGAGAATTTGAACACAAAGGAAAATGCGGCATCAAAATCCGAGTTGATTGATGTAAAGGATATTCGGCATTGGTCAACACCTAATTATACGAGGGTTGTGGTTGATCTCCAAGGTCCTGCAAAATATGAACACCATTTGCTCGAAGCTGATCCTGACTCTAAAAAACCACGAAGACTTTATTTGGACATTAAAAATGCCAATGTGACCTCAGGAATTGACAGACCAATAGCAATAAAGGGCAATCTGCTTCAAAGAGCCAGGGCAGGTCAATACACAAAGGATATTGTTCGAGTGGTCCTGGATATTGAGAGTATTGGAGGATACCAGGTTTTTCATCTTTACGACCCTTTCCGAATCGTTATGGACGTAAGAAGGTTTGAAAAGGAGGATGAAAAAGATAGGCCTGAAGTGGCTCTGAAGAAAAGGCCTATAAGGAAAGGTATTAGAAAGTCTAAAGCGCCTGATGACACACTGTCTCTTGCCAGACAGCTTGGGTTGAATGTTCAAAGAATTGTGATTGACCCCGGGCACGGTGGCAGAGATCCGGGTTGCCGTGTTACAAAAACAGTCGGAGAAAAAGATGTTGTTTTGGCTATAGCCAGGCATCTTGCAAATAAAATAAAAAAGGAGATAGGGTGTGATGTCTTTCTGACAAGAAATAAGGATACCTTTCTGCCTTTGGAGCGGAGAACCGCTATTGCGAATATGAAAAAGGCCGACCTGTTTATATCTCTGCACGTAAATGCCCATAAGAGTAAAAGCATCTATGGTTTGGAGACATATTTCCTAAACATGGCAACAGATGAGAGATCTGTGATGGTGGCGGCAAGGGAAAATGCCACGTCGGAAAAGAATATTAGTGACCTCCAGATGATTCTTAATGATCTTATGTTGAATACTAAGATTAATGAATCGAGCCGGCTGGCTCATGAGATTCAGAAGGGAATGGTATACCGGCTTAAGAAGAAATATAGGCGAGTGAGGAACTTGGGTGTAAAACAGGCGCCCTTCTATGTTCTGATTGGTGCGCAAATGCCAGCGATCCTTGTTGAGACAGGTTTTGCATCCAATCCAATGGAGATTAGGAGGTTGCTGAGCAAAAAATACCAGGAATATATAGCTGAAGGGATCTGCGCGGGTATAAAGACATATATTAAAAGCAGTGATCAAGCCTATCAAGGGGGATAAACAGTCAATTACAACCTCATCTTTAAATATGCATCGATGAACATATTAATATCCCCATCCATGACCTTTTCCACATCCCCGACCTCCGCATTAGTCCTGTGGTCCTTAACCATCCTGTAAGGGTTAAACACGTATGACCTTATTTGGCTACCCCATGCGATATCTTGCTGGGACTCATGCATCTCCTGTTTTTTCTGATCCAGTTTTTCTTTTTCAAGTTTATAAAGCCTCGCCTTCAACACCTTTAATGCCATTTCCTTATTGCGATGCTGGGATTTTTCATTTTGACATTGAACAATGGTTCCGGTGGGGAGATGAGTAATTCTTATAGCTGAGCTAGTTTTATTTACATGCTGGCCTCCGGGACCGCTGGCCCTAAAGGTATCAATACGGAGATCTTTCTCATCAATTTGGATCTTAATATCAGTGTCTAATTCTGGAATTACAGAGACCGAGGCAAAGGAGGTGTGTCTCCTACTAGTGGCATCAAAGGGAGAGTTCCTAACCATACGATGAATGCCGTGTTCTGATTTTAAGTATCCATAGGAGTAAGGACCGGTTACGGTGAAAGTTACATTTTTAATGCCTGCCTCATCTCCTGGCAGGTAATCAATGACCTGGGTCTGAAAACCCCTGTCTTCGCTCCAACGGGTGAACATCCTGAAGAGCATTTCTGCCCAGTCCTGGGCCTCTGTACCACCTGCTCCGGCATTAATAGCTACAATCGCATTTTGTTTGTCATCGGGATCTCCAAGCAGGGCTAAAAATTCCAGGCCTTTGATTTCTTCTTCAAGGCGGTTAGTATCCTTTTCTACCTCCCTCAATGTGCCTTCATCATCTTCCTCAAAGGCCATTTCAGCGAGTATCTTAGCATCCTCTGTCTTTTGGTTTAATTTCTGCCATTGATCAATTTTTTCTCTTAGTGATGCTCGCTGTTGGCTTAATCGGGATATTTCTTCCTGATCCTTCTGCCAGAAGTTGGCTTTTGACATTATGCTTTCTATTTTTTCGACTTCCTTTTGCCGATTATCTAAGTCAAAGATGACCTCTTAGATCATTGAGTTGGTTCATAATATTATCAATCTTTTCAATAATTGCTTCGTACATTCTGTCCTCCTTTTGCCTCTATATTAATATCTAATCTATTTGTAACATTCAAAAGTATTTACATTCAGTTTATACTTAAAAAGTTTATGTGCCTTTCGATTTCTTTAATAAGGGCATTGAACTCTCTTTTAAGAAATTCGTCCCTCCTATGACTGGATCAAAAACCCCTGGGTGTTAACCATGGATCAGGAACAGAAAGGCAGGACATGGGGCTCTCTTTTCAGAAAACGAAAAACTGATTGCTGGTTATTTGAGTTAAGTTGCTTCTCAGGCGGGCGGCAACTTACTGAGGTT
>CAYRFN010000089.1:0-15595 GCA_964423495.1 uncultured Desulfobacteraceae bacterium | reverse complement strand
TTTAAAGGCGGGCGGCAACTTACTGAGGTTGATGCCATAGCCACCATAAAGGCAAGGTACTGACTTAACCCTCCGCCCGCCATAGCGCAGTGATGTCCCTTCGGCCTTGCAGTTGACATCTCGTTTTTGAAAAGAGAACCCCATGTCCTGCCTTTTTGTTCCTGATCCATGGTTAACACCCAGGGGCTTTCGATCCAGTCATAGGCGGGACGAATTTCTTAAAAGAGAGTCCCATGCCCTTCCAGTTGCGAACACTTTTGAACATTACCAATAATTTTGAGTCGTAAGGTAATTTACCCTAAAAAGTTCCGTAGTGGTAGTATACATTAACCTCTAAAGGTCAATCAACACTGCTGTTTCGTCGCAGTCGGGGAATTTAGGGCATTTCAGGCAATCTGCCCATATCTTATTTGGAAGGACCGATTTTTCCACTTCCCTAAATCCCATTTTTACAAAAAAATTGGAGATATAAGTAAGTGCAAATACCTTCCTAAGCCCAAGAGAACGGGCCTCTTCCAGACATGCCTCAACAAGTTTAGAGCCTAAACCCTTAGATTGATGGTCTTCGGAAACAGCCAGGGATTTAATCTCACCCAAATCCTCCCAACTTACGCCCAGTCCACATACACCGTGGATCAAATGTCTTTGATTAGTATCCTCTAAGACATAATAATCCCTTAAGTGATCATAAATTTCACCCAAAGGCCTTGGTAACAGAAGATCTTGTTTTGCATAGTAGTTCAGGATCTTGTGGATAGCCTTAGTATCTTGTATAACGGCTTTTCTAATACGCACAGAGACTATTTCCTATTTCTCAGTTTTGGTGACAAAACCATTGATCCTTTCCTGTTTGGCAAGTAACCTTTGAAAATCATTGGCCTCTTTTTTAGTCTTGAATATGCCGCATCTCACCCGATAATATGTTTTCCCTTTTACGCTGGCCTTATAATAGTAAGCCAGATGTCCTCGATTATTTAATTGTTGGGCTAATGTTGCTGCTTTAACTTCATTATCAAGCGAGGCTATTTGAAGGGTGTATTGCCCGCTTGCTTCCGGAAGTTTATTCGTTTTGTTAAAGCTTTTTTCCGGCCTTATCTGGGCGCCTATTTTTTTTGGGCCTGACTGACTTTTTTCATCTTGTCCATTACTTTTTGTAGAAAGTTCCTTATAAAAGGCAAATTTCGGGTCTTTATCAAATTTTCTTACCTGATCTAATTCGGTTGAATCTTTTCTTATGACAATATCCTGGAGTTTGGTGATTTGCATCTTGAGTTCAGTCAAAGCCTTGACTCCCTTGGGTAAAAAACCTTGACCCACAAGAATACCCAGCACAAAAATCCAGACCAGAAGAAAGAAAAGTCCCAAGCCCCATAAAAACATAGACGTGGGTGAAAGCTCCACATGGTACCTTCTCCCCTTTATATTACCTTGATATCTTTTGTTGGCGTTTATCTTCATAGCTTTTCACATCTTTTCCGGGGTGCTTATACCCAGAAGCTTTAATCCATTGGCTATGACAACCCTTACTGCTTCTGACAGAAACAATCTTGCCTGACTCAATTTCCTGTCAGGCGTAATAACCCGATGACGAGAGGTTTTTGTGCCGATATTAAAGTATTTGTGAAACGAGGCGGCCAGGTCAGTCAGGTAATAAGTCAAACGATGTGGCTCTAAAGTACTGATGATATCCTCTAAAAGGGCGGGAAAACCAGCCATGATCCTTATGAGTTCCATTTCTTCATCTAATACAAGCCGTTCCAGAAGGCCCTCTCTTCTATCAGGCAGAGAGATTCCTTCGGCCTTCGCCTTCCTGAAAATGCTACATATCCTGGCATGCGCATACTGAACATAATATACCGGATTATCACTGTCCCTTTTTTTCACAAGATCTATGTCAAAATCAAGCATTGAGTCATGATTCTTGATCAGAAAGACAAAACGCGCCGCATCGACACCAACTTTATCTACCAATTCGCGGAGGGTGACATAGGATCCTGCCCTCTTGGACATCTTGGTCTCTTCCCCGCTATCCCAGAGCTTAACAAGTTGAATTAGCATAACGGAGAGCCAATTCTTAGGAAAACCCTGGGCCGAAAGAGCTGCTTGCATCCGGGATACATACCCGTGATGATCGGCCCCCCAGATGTTAATCGCCCTGGTAAACCCTCTCTTTTGTTTTTCCAAATGGTATGAAATATCAGAAGCAAAATAGGTGAATTGCCCATCCTGTTTTTGAATGACCCTGTCCTTGTCATCTCCGAAATCTGATGTCTTAATCCATAAGGCCCCATCCTGTTCATAGAGTCTCCCTTTGTTTCTGATTATCTCCAAGGCATTTTGAAAAAACCCGGAACCATAAAGAACACTTTCTCTATACCAGACGTCAAAGGAGACCCTAAAAAGGGCCAGATCTTGCTTGATTTCTTCAAGCATTATCTCTTGGCCCTTTTGGGCGCAGATCTCTATGGCCTCTTCTTCTGACATGCCGTTTAGGTCAATGTCTACTGATATTGTCCTGGCCAAATCGATAACATAATCACCCTGATATCCATTTTCAGGGAATAGACACTCGGGGTTTTGCATCTGCTTGAAGCGGCTGTAAATTGACTCCCCGAGCAGCCTGATCTGTTTTCCAGCATCGTTGATATAAAACTCTCGGATTACATCGTAGCCGCAAAAGGAGAGGATCCTTGAAAGTGTGTCCCCTAAAGCTGCACCACGACCATGCCCAATATGAAGAGGGCCTGTGGGGTTTGCACTTACGAATTCGACAATTATTCTCTCTCCACTTTTCATTTCATTCGAGCCATAATCCTCTCCTAGCCTGATAATATTGGATAAAATGCGATACCATTCAGTTGGTCTGATGTGAAAGTTGATAAAGCCTGGATCGGCGACTTCTGCCTTTTCAAGGATGTCCTCCTCATCTATAAGGTGATCAACTATGACCGAGGCGATCTCTAAGGGTGGTCGTTTCTGGCTTGATGCGAGGGTTAAAGGCAAATTGGTTGCGAAATGACCATGTCCAGGATTATTGGGGACTTCAATTACATATTCCGGAAGTGGGGTTTTTAAAAGAACCCCTTGTCTGAAACAGCTATCAATGGTGGCCTTTAGCATTGAATTGAGTTTGTTTTTCATGATATGTATTCTTTTTTATTTCGCTGTCCAACTGAGCACAATACTTCGTAAGATATAGTTCCTGCCCATCCAGCCATGTCGTCTCCTGTAATGGTCTCCTGTCTCTGGGAACCTAAAAAAACTACTTCATCCCCCGGCTTCACATCCTTAAGACCCGTTATATCACAAATGGTCAAATTCATGCAGATCGTTCCCACAATCGGTACCTTTTTTCCTCCAACAAGAACACTTCCACGATTTGACATGCTTCTTGGAATACCTTCCCCGTAGCCGGCTGAAAGAATTGCTAACCGACACGGTCCCGTTGTGTAGTAAGTCCTTCCATAACTAACTGGCGTCTGGCCTGGAAGATCCCTGATCTGCAAAATCCGCCCTCTAAAATGCATAGCCGGTCTTAGGACGACCTGGGTTTTAAATTCCGGGGAAGGGAGGCAACCATAAAGCATAATGCCTGGCCGAACCATCTCAAAATGTGCCTTTTTATAGCCCATGATGCCGGCACTGTTAGCCAAATTATTCAATGGAATGCGCAAGCCCATAGAACGCCCCACCTCAATGGCCTTTTCGAAGTTTTTTATCTGAGTCTCCGTAAAATCACTCACACACTCATCTGCCGATGAAAGATGAGATGTTAGGGCCTCAATATAGAGGTTTTTCAGGGCCATGATCCTTTGGATAAAAGGGGCTATTTCCTTATGAGGGATCCCCAGCCGACCCATGCCTGTGTCTACTTTCAAGTGGATTCGTATCTTTTTACCTTCTCTCGCACTTTCTTGATCCAGACTTTCAACCATCGTCGGATCAAATAGGACAGGTGTGAGGTCTTTTTCAACCGCGATACGGGATTCTTCTTTCGTGTTAATGCCGCATAGGATCACAATCGGTATTTTGATTCCTTTTTCTCTTAGTTCAAGCGCCTCATGAAGATGGGTGATCCCGAGGGAGTCTATGCCGTTCTTTTCGAGTGTTTGTGATACCTTAATAAGACCATGTCCATAAGCGTCTGATTTGACAATACCCATGATTTTGGTGTCTTTACTTATCAGTGTCCTGATCTGGCGAAGATTATAGGCCAGGGCCGATAGATCTGTTTTCACAATGTTTGGGGTGCTATTCATGTGTCTTGGAATTTATATTAGATTATGGAGAAAACTTAAATACAGGCTTATATCTTCCTGTCCCCAAAGTCGGGTTCTAATCTCGGGGAAGCCCATAGCTTTAAAAATTAGCTGATCTCATTTCATAGATCAAGCACTATCTCTATATGGAAGATACAAGTCACCTGGTTGACAAGGTAATTAGCTGACCCTATGATATAAAATAATAAATACCGCCCAGAGCCGCATTAAAGCCATTTTGCGGTCGTGAGCTTTTATTTTTTGGTAACATTCAAAAGGTCTCACATTTTAAGGTAGCCGAACTATGAAATTGTTGCTCTGCCTATTAGGGCTTATATTAATTATAGAAGGACTTCCTTATTTCGCATTTCCTGCCAAAATGAAAAAATGGATGTCAACCATCGAAGAAATACCGGATTCAACTCTCAGGGTGATGGGGTTCTTTGCAATCTGTACGGGGTTGTTGATAGCCTATCTTTTCAGGGAATAAAAGCGATTGACTTTAAGGTTGATCTTGTTTAGCCTGCAACATTTAAATGCTCATAATACTTTAACACTTTGAAATGACGAAGGGGACCCTATTCAACAGGGCCAGTCATTTAAGAAAAGACATCGTTACCTGTTTAAATATTTTGCTGTTATCTTCGATGAGACAAAGTATTACAAAATGCACGGATGTTTGATATAGAGGATTATGATTTCGATTTGCCTGCGAAATTGATCGCGCAAGTTCCAGTTTCAATACGCGATCGTTCCCGTCTGCTTATTGTGGATCGTAAAAAAAAGTCCCTTTCAGGCAATCATTTCTTCAATCTTCCTAAACTGCTCCGGCCTGGTGATCTCCTCGTGGTGAATAATACCAGGGTTGTTCCTGCAAGGCTTTTTGGCCAGAAGGAAAGCGGAGGCAGAATTGAGATATTGGTGCTTGAACACCCTGATTCCACCAAAGAAGGCCTGACAACGCGCACCTGTCTATTAAGATCTTCCAAACGCCCTAAAAACGGAAGTATGTTGTTTTTTAACTCGGGAGTTTCAGGAAAGGTGACAGGAGTGCTGGATAACGGCCTTGTGAGAATCACGTTTAAAGGTAATCGCTCCATTGATTCCCTTATTGAAGATAAAGGGCATATGCCTTTGCCTCTTTATATTAGGCGAGGGAGAAAAAATACATACTCTCAGCTTGACAAAGAGCGATACCAGACAATCTTTTCAAAAAGGAAAGGTGCTGTAGCCGCACCCACGGCTGGCCTTCACTTTACGGAAAATTTGATCGAGAAGCTTGGGGAAGCAGGAATCTCCATAGTTTCCCTGACTCTTCATGTGGGATATGGGACCTTTCGTCCGGTTAGGGCAAAGGATATTAGAAAGCACAAGTTAGGTGAAGAATCTTACTGGATAAAACCAGAGACCGCTAAAGCCATAAAAAGGACCAAAGAAAAAGGCGGAAGGGTAGTTGCGGTTGGGACTACCGTGGTGAGGGCTCTGGAGACAGTGACTAACCCCGACGTTTTAGTCCTGCCGGGTGAAGGGAAGACCGACCTTTTTATTACGCCCGGGTTCTCATTTAAGGTCGTGGATGCCATAATAACAAATTTTCATCTGCCAAGGAGTTCTTTACTTTTTCTCGTATGCGCCTTTGCCGGTCTTGAATTAACCAAAAGAGCATACAGCTTGGCTATTGAAAAAGGATACAGATTTTATAGCTATGGGGATGCGATGTTAATATTATAAAGGATTAAAGATTTGCGGAAAACCCTAAATTGGATTTCAATATACTTCAAAGATCCTCTAAATGCAGGGCCAGGGTTGGAAAAATTAAGACCCCCCATGGGAATTTTGAAACGCCGGTTTTTATGCCGGTAGGTACCCAAGGCTCGGTGAAGGCGGTCTCGCCTCAGGATTTAGATGATGCGAATGTCAAAATTATATTGGCAAACACTTACCATCTTTATCTGCGGCCGGGCCATAAGATTATTGAGCGATTGGGGGGATTACATAAATTTATTAACTGGGCCGGCCCGATTCTGACGGACAGCGGTGGATTTCAGGTTTACAGTCTATCGGATCTGAGGACAATATCCGAAGATGGGGTGACATTCCGGTCTCACTTAGATGGATCACAGCATTTCATTGGCCCGGAAGAGGCTATAGAGATTCAAAAATCCTTGGGCGGGGATATCATTATGACCCTTGATGAGTGTGTACCATATCCCTGTGATTACAAGTATGTCCTGAATTCTGTAAAACTGACGAGTCTATGGGCTCGCAGGTGTCTTGAGTATAAGGACGGGAAAGGCCAGTCCCTTTTTGGAATAGTCCAGGGTGGCATGTATAGTGATTTAAGAGAAACGAGTGCCAAAGAACTGGTTGAAATGGGTTTTGATGGCTATGCATTAGGCGGACTTTCCGTAGGAGAAAATCGAGAAACCAGATTGCAGATTATCAGGAAGACAAGAATTTTTCTTCCTGATGAAAGACCTGTTTACCTTATGGGCGTGGGAGCGCCAGCAGATCTGGTAGAAGCCGTTATGTCCGGTGTTGATATGTTTGACTGTGTAATGCCTACCCGTAACGCCAGAAATGGGACCCTTTTTACCACCAAAGGAAGACTGACAATCAAAAACGCCCGCTATACGGATGACAAAAGGCCTATTGATGAAAACTGCCGGTGCTATACATGTTCCAATTTTTCCAGGGCCTACTTGAGGCATCTGTTCATGGCAAAAGAAATTCTATCTTATCGATTGAACACAATCCATAATATTTACTATTATACACACTTGATGGCGGAGATAAGACATGCCATAAAAGAAGACAGAATGAATATATTTAGACAGACGTTTGGTAAAAGCCAAAGACAACAAGAGGTTAATTAACTAAAAGGAGGATTCATAATGGATTTTTTAGCTTATGCTTTAGGAGGTGGAGGCACAGGCGGTGCAGGTGGTCAAGGAGGTGGCTTTGGTGCCTTTGTTCCTCTGATACTGATGTTCGCAATTTTCTACTTTTTACTCATCAGACCGCAGCAAAAAAAGGCAAAAGCGCATAAAATGTTGCTTACAGCCTTGAAAAAAGGGGACCGGGTTATTAGTTCCGGAGGACTCCATGGTGTTGTTACCGGAATCACAGAGGACATGGTCACAATGGAGATCGCCCCTAAAGTAAGGGTCAAGGTCTCAAGAGGTTCCATTTCAGCGGTAACCGGCAAAGGATCTTGAGTGCTTTTTGGTAGCTAATAATTAATAGTCTTCGTGAAAGGGGATTTCAAGTGTCGAAGAGCTTGGGTTGGCGTGGTGCAATAGCATTATTTGCGGTTTTTATGGGATTTATATATCTCACTCCCTCTCTCACCAGCGACCTTCCTGCGTGGTGGTCCAATATCCTGCCGAGAAATAAGATAAATCTTGGTCTTGACCTACAGGGAGGCATGCACCTTGTTTTGGAAGTGCAATCACTAAAGGCCGTGGAAAGCCATCTGGCAAGGGTTACTGAGGAGCTGAAACAAGATTTGCGCAAGAGTAAGATCAGATACCAGGGGTTAGAACGCCATGGAACCGAGTCAATTACTCTGACGCTCATTAGAGAGAAAGACAAAGACATTTTCCAAGACTTGGCGGATGCTAATTATCCTGATTTTGAAGTGGAATCCACATCAAACGAAGAAGGCCAGGTAGAGTTTCACCTGAGTTTGCTTCCAAAGGCAAAAGCCCGTATCATGAAAATGGCTGTGGATCAGGCGTTGGAGACGATCAGAAATAGGATTGACCAATTCGGAGTCAGTGAACCGGATATCAGGCCTCAAGAAGAGGTCAACAGACTTTTGGTCCAGTTGCCCGGGATTAAAGATCCCAAAAGAGCAATTGATCTTATAGGCAAAACAGCCCTTTTGGAATTCAAGCTGGTTGATGAGGAACACAGCGCTGAAGAGGCGCTTAAGGGCAATATCCCTCCTGGAGGCGAAATTCTTTATCAGTTCACAATCGATCGAAAGACCGGCCGTAAGATGAAAATACCCTACCTATTAAAAAAAAGGACCCTTCTGACTGGAGAATATTTGACCGATGCCAGGGTCCATATCGACAGCAAGTACAATGAACCTTATGTCTCTCTTTCATTTGACTCAAGAGGTGCAAGACTTTTCGAGCAAATAACAGGGCGGAACATAAAAAAAAGATTGGCCATTGTACTTGACAATAAAGTCAATTCCGCTCCAGTTATCCAGGATAAGATTTCTGGCGGAAGGGCACAAATCACAGGGCGGTTTACCATGGATGAAGCCAAGGATCTGGCCATTGTCCTGAGGGCTGGGGCACTTCCAGCTCCGGTAGAAATTATTGAGGAACGCACAGTTGGGCCTTCTTTAGGAAAAGATTCAATAGAAAAAGGCTTTAGATCCATGCTGATCGGCGGGGCGGTAGTAATCCTCTTTATGATGGTCTATTACGGTCTCTCCGGCATCATAGCCGATCTCGCCCTTTTTCTAAATATCCTTTTTATTGTCGCTGGACTGGCCTTTTTCCAGGCCACGTTAACCCTTCCGGGGATCGCCGGTATTATTCTCACAATTGGCATGTCCGTTGACGCCAATGTATTGATATTTGAGCGGATTCGGGAAGAACTAAGATTGGGGAAAACACCCCGGGCCGCTATTGAAGTAGGATATAGCAAGGCCCTTGTAACCATTCTTGACGCCCAAGTTACAACTCTTATCGCGGCGCTTGTCTTGTTTCAGTTTGGAACCGGGCCAGTAAGAGGATTTGCAGTTACTCTCAGTATCGGAATTCTCGCCAGTTTGTTTACTGCCATCTTCCTTACCAGGATCATTTTTGACTTTCTCTATATCCAGCGGAGGATGAAGAAGGTCAGCATTTAACTACTGACAACACTTACGGAGCCAATAAATGGAATTCATCAAGCCGGACATTAATATTGATTTCATTGGAAAACGAAAATTTGCATTTGTGTTTTCCGCAACAATTATAATCCTAACGCTACTTCTACTTATTTGGAGAGGGGGACCCAATTACGGTGTCGACTTTTCCGGCGGTGTTTTGATACAGGTCAAATTAGACCAAAAAAGAAGCCCTTCTGAAATCAGAAACGCCCTCAAATTGGTTCAACTTCAGGATAGCATCATTCAAGAATTTGGTGAAGAAGGCCAGTTTGAGTATCTGATCCGCGTCAGGGAGACGGATATCGAATTATCGGGTTTAAGCGATCAAGTTGAGCAAGCCCTGGTTCAGGCATTCGGTAAAGGTGTTGAAATGAGGAGGGTGGAAATGGTTGGGCCCAAGGTGGGCAAAGATTTAAAACAAAAGGCCCTGTTTGCCATATTTTATGCCGTCCTCTTCATTGCTATTTATATTTCAGGCAGATTCGAGCTCAAGTGGATGATGAGTATCGTAATGGCGTTGTCTTTAGCATTCGTTGTCTACATTGCATCCAGTTTCGGCATGAGCGTCACCTGGCTTATCTTCATCGCAATAATTGTGACATTTGGTCTGTGCTGGTTTTTGAAATTGAAATATGCCATGGGAGCCATTATTGCACTTGTTCACGATGTTATTATCACAATTGGGGCCTTTGCCTTGACAGACAGAGAAATATCTCTTTCAATCATTGCCGCCTTTCTAACTATTATCGGATACTCACTTAATGACACCATTATTGTCTTCGACCGAATCCGGGAAAATCTAAGACGCTTCCGGAGGCGACCATTCGAGGAGATCATGAACTCAAGCATAAATGAGACCCTGAGTCGCACAATTCTTACCTCGACCACTACACTGGTTGTTGTTTTGGCCCTTTTCATCTTGGGAGGTGGCGTGATTCATGATTTTGCCTTTGCAATGTTGATTGGAATCATTATAGGAACCTATTCGTCTATCTTTGTGGCAAGTCCACTCCTCTTAATCTGGGAAGGCACGTTCGTCAAAAGAGTCAAGGGTAAAAAACGTATCCCCAAGTGAGCTTTGACGATTATTGGAAAGAAGCAGAAAGAAAAGACCGCCATCCAACAGGTTAGCTTTTTGGGTAGTGTGTCTGCTGGTTTTAGCAGCCATAGCATTAGGCTGGTGGCTCTGGCAAGGCATGCACCCTATTTCCCCCCAATTTCATTCCATCCTGATCAGTGTAAATCGTCAGCCCAAAGAGATCCTGTCCGGTGAGACCATTACTCTCCACCCAACTGATAGAATTAAAATCCTCAAAATTTCAACAAACATTTTCTTTAATCTGGGGGTCCGTTTGTCGGCTAAAGGCTTTGATGTGAATGCACTTCAATACGAAGAAATGAGCCTCTCTACATTGTTGCCTGATAAAGAGGCTTTTGATCGTTATAAGTTCCAGATATGGACAAAGTATCGAAATAAGGATCTCGGATACACAGTCTGGGAGATTCAGCCATTTGCGGAGGATTGGCTGGATAAGGCCGATAGAGTCATCAATAGCAAACAGCGTTTGGCAATCCTTGAGCGTGGCCTGCGCACCCTGCCCGGGAATAGGCAACTCATAAAGAGACTCCTTGAGGAATACAAAACGCAAAAGGCATGGAAACAGGCTGCTTCAATGCTCAGAGAGATAGCTGACAAACAGCCGAATACGGATACATTGACTGAGCTTTTAGAAGTATATTCAGCCATGCATAACAAGGATGGAATGATTTCGGTCCTGATAAAGCTTGTTAAGATTGAACCGGAAGATCTGAATTCGAGGAACAGGCTGGCGGAGCTCTTAGAGGAAAGAGGCGAAAACAAAGTAGCGATCACGGAATATGAAGCCCTCCTGGAGCGACTCAGTAAAAAGGATAGGCTGCCGATATACAAACACATAGGGTATCTCTATACAAAGACAGATCAACCCGAAAAGGCAATCTCTTTTTACCTCAAGGCAGCAGAATTAGACAAAAACGATGCAAATCTTTACTACAACATATCTTATCTTTATGAAAAAATTAATCAGAAAGAGAAGTCTGATTTATATCTGGACAAAGCAGTAAATCTGAAGTCGGATGATGTGGAGAGCCGTTTAAAGCTGGCTGAAAAGCTTATCAACAAAGGCCAAATGGAAAAGGCCCAAAAATATCTTTCAGAGGTCTTGAAAAAAACCCCAAAATCACTCAAGGCCTTATTGCTTCTAACAAAACTTGTGGAAAAACGAGGGGAAAAGCAGAAACTCAAGGAGATTTATGAAAAGATCCTTTCCCTGGACCCGGAGAACGAAACAATAAGATATAATTTAGGTGCCCTTGAATATGAAGCAGGTAATTTTAAAGCAAGTCTCTATCACTTTAAAATATATCTGGAATTACACCCGAAGGATGAGGCGGTCCATAGAATCGTATTTGATATATATATGAAGCAAAAAAATTCCCAGATGGCATTCAAGGAGGCTGAGATCCTTGTTGAACTGAAGCCGAAAGATATCGATCTCTACTATTTCATGTTTAATTATTTAAACAGTATACAAGATTATGGAGACATCATTCGTGTCATGGAAAGGGGCTTAGAAGCAAATCCCGAACAGATCGATCTCAGAAAATACCTGGTTTTTGCCTATTTAAAGACCGGTAAGGAGGAACTAGCCATCAAGCAGATGGAAGAGATCCTGAAAGTCAACCCAAAGGATATTGACTTATTGCTCGACCTGGCTAGGCTTCAAGAGAAGCAAGAGAAATATGTTGAAGCCCTAAAGGCCTATAAGAGAATTATTGAAATATCACCAAACCACGAAGAGGCCGAAGAATCATATCTCAGGTTGAGGCTGAAAGGGGTTAGAAATGAAGAAACAGAATAAAAAACCCCATTTTCATGTCTCGGCTGGTTTGATCTGGATGAATGGAAAGGTGCTGATCGCAAAATGCCCAAAAGGAACCCACAATGAAGGCCTTTGGGAATTCCCTGGCGGAAAACAAGAAAACGCGGAGAGCATTGAGGATTGTCTTAAGAGGGAAATAGAGGAGGAACTGGATGTCAAGGTAAAGGTGGATCAGGCCCTTATTACAGTCGATCATGAATATAAGACCAAGGTAATCTGCCTTCATGCCTTTAATTGCACCCTCTTGACAGGCGAACCAAAGTCTTTACAGGGACAGCAAATCAGGTGGGTCTACCAAGTCGATTTACCAAAATATATCTTTGCCCCACCTGACATGAAGGTAATTGAATTTCTCTCCCCTCGTGATATGGAATAGCATATGATAGAAAATAGGAATTGTGAATTCAAAGGTACGGGTGGGCAATATTTTCCTGTTGTATTTATTCACCTATTCTTAATCAGTACGGTGACTTTTGGTATATATTCGCCATGGGCCTGGGCAAGGTTATTAAGACTAAAGGCATCTCATACCGTCATCAACAAGCAATCTGTTGTATTCACAGGGACAGGATTACAGCTCTTTAAACTTATACTAATAAATGGCATTCTTACAGTCATTACTTTTGGCATTTATGGTCCATGGGCAATATGTAAGTTTTTCGACTGGAGAGCCCAAAATACATTGGTTGGAGGAAATCCCTCCCAATTTACGGGTACTGGTAAGGCTTTATTTCTTTTTTACCTGATTCACTTTGTAATTCTTACAATATTAACCTTAGGCATCTACTCCTTTTACGCCCTATTCCGACTATGGGCATGGAAGGAAGAACATACGAAGTACGGAGGGGAAAAGGCCTCCTTTGGCGCAGGGTTTGGTGAATTCCTAAAAATTTCAATAATTAGTTGGATTTTGAATAGCATAACCTTGATCTTATTTATGCCTTGGTCATTATGCATGATGTATAGGTGGCAAATTAATGGCCTACGTGTAGGGGATGGGAAGGAGGTAAAACACTTTCCACCTGTTAAGACGAATATAACCGTTATAGCTATCTTCATTATCATCGGTCTTCTCCCCTTAGTAGCACTCAGTTTCTGTGTCAAGCGTCAGTATGAAGAACTTTCAAGAGAAGCTAATAAACATAATCAAATCCGCAGAATGAAAACAAAGGCCCTAATTAAAGGACAGGCGGTAAAATTCCCTATAAAGAAGAAGCCTTCTGCTGTTGTTGCTCCGAAGCCAAGCGAAAAAACTAAAGAGGAAGAGCCGAGAACTCTTGATTACGACCAGGAGATTAAAAAACTGAGTGATCTAATCAAACAGCATTTCAGAAACGTTGATGCACATTATAACCGTGCATTGCTTTATGAATCCAAAGGCGATCTTCAGCAGGCTCTGAAAGATTACACGCTGGCGGTTAAGATAAATGACAAGTATGGGGATGCCTATTATAATAGAGGGCTTGTGTATGTGAGAATGAAAAAATACAAACTGGCCTTAGGAGATTTCGATTCTGCCGTAAAGTTGGATCATCGTGCCTTTGATGCCTATTGTAACAGGGGAAATATCAACTATATTTTAGGTAAAGCCGATCTCGCTATAAAGGATTATACTGAGGCCTTAAAAATAAACCACAATGACGCGGACTCGTACTACAATAGAGGAGTTGTTTATCTTTCCAAAGGACATATCTCAAAGGCAATGTCGGATTTTAAAATGGCAGCCCAGATGGGGCATGTTAAGGCAAAAGATCAGTTAAAATAATACGTTACGTCATAATTTTCCTTCCATAGCTTCACGGATCTTTATTCTTAGATCTGGATTATCGTGGGAAAGGGCTTCAGCTTTTTGGAAATGGAACCTTGCTTCCTGTGCTTTTTCTAACTTCTTAAAATAAAGGCCAAAATTATAGTGAGCAAGCGCCAGCCTATTTTGCCTTCCATACGAAATGCCTAAATGATAATAGACCTCATTCTTAACCGGCTTTAGAGAGGCCAGCCTCTCAAACAGTTGGGCGGACTTTTCGAACTGTTCAAGGTTTTCATAAGATAAGCCTAAGAGAAACAAAGCTAATTTGCTCCCCCCATCCAGTTCCAGGGCATCTTCAAGCACCGAAATGGCTTCCTCATTTTGCCCATTTAACTGGTAGGCCTCTCCGAGGTTTGTCAATATTGGGATAAAGTTAGGTTTAAGCTCTGAAGCCTTTTTTATGTAATGAATTGCCTGGGCATACTTTAATTCCTCCTTGTATACAAGGCCCAGGCCAAAGTTGAATATGGGGGAAGCAGGGCTTTTTTTTAATTCAAAATCAAACAGTCTTCTTGCCTCATGGGCATCAAGGCACTTAGCCCTGACGATGGTCTTAAAATAAGGAAAAAGAGCACTGAACTGCTCTGCTTCCTTTTTAGGAGGTCCGGATGAATATTGGCTCAACATAATATCAAGGTTGGACATCCTTTCAGGACCAGTAGGATGGGTCAGGAGGTAAGCCGGGGCCTCATCCGAGCCAAGCAAACTCTGTTTTTCGATCTTTTTCAGGACACTGATCATTCCTGCCGGGTCAAAGCCAGCTGATTTCATATACTTGAAACCCAATTGATCTGCCTGCCGTTCATCGTTTCGACTATAATGTAGTTGGGTCTGAATACCGGCTGCAACAGACCCGGTAATCATAGGTTCAGCGGCTTTGCCACCAATAAATACTCCTGCCAGGATCCCGGCCATGGTGGCCAGCGCTATTTTTTTATTTTGTTCGAGGCGCTGGGCCAGGTGCCTTGCAGACACATGGCCGATTTCGTGACAAATAACTGCCGCCAGCTCATCAAAATTATCCATAACCTCTATCAAACCTGAAAAAATAAAGATATGTCCACCAGGGCCTGCAAAGGCATTTAAGGTGTTATCTTTAATTGTGTAGAAATGAAATGGGAAATACTCTGTTTTTATAGGTTTGATCAAATAATTACCCATATCATTCATAAACTGATTGACAAAATCATCATCCACTATTTCAAAATGTTGCCGAATTTTGGCCAAAAATTCTTGACCTAGAACTCTCTCTTCCTCAATTGATAGGGCAAATGCCTTAGATGACATAACGTAAGACAGTGAAAGTGACAGAGATATGGCAGCGATGAATATGATGATTCTGCTATGAAAAGGGCCTTTTATCCTCAACGTCCAACCTCCCCTTAGTTCTTATCTTTGTAACTGTTTAGATCTTTGAAAATAATACATACATAAAGGAACGCCTCCTTGGCCATGACCATCGGTTCGGAGCACGCATCTAAACATCGGCATATGGGTCTCTTTAAGAGTCACAATCCAGTTCGCTATCAGCTTTTTCAACGCCCCCAATACCTAATAATATGCTAAGGTTACAGGGGCATGGGGTTCTTTTTTAAGAAATCCGTCCCTCCTATGACTGGATCGAAAGCCCCTGGGTGTTAACCATGGATCAGAAATAGAAAGGCAGAGCATGGGGCTCTCTTTTCAGAAAACGAAAAATTGGTTGCTGGTT
>CAYRFN010000088.1:0-15674 GCA_964423495.1 uncultured Desulfobacteraceae bacterium | reverse complement strand
CCCAGGTGGTTTTTCAAGTATTTTTTAGATTCCGGTGCAAAATTCAGGTAATATATTTTGGCCGTTTCAGAAATCTTGAAGAATATGGTTAGTGAAAAAGTTCCAACTGGCTGATATTATTTCTCTATATCAAAATATTGATGAAAATATAAACACCTTTTATTGATTGTCAAGGCGATTGATATATTTTTTCCTTAAATTTTATAAAAAGGAATAACCTTGGGTCAAAGAGAAATGGGAGGTGAAAGCAATTGACATAGGTGATGCTTTTGGATAACAAAGAATACGGCTTCGTAAAAAGTCCATCTGCTGCGTTGCGCTTCGTCTTTAGTCATTCCAACGTACTTCTAAGTACGCCTCATTCCTAAATATTCGCGCGCCTTGCATCTGAAGCTTTTTACTGTGCCGTATGATTTATCGCTTTTTACGAGTTTATATAAAGAATAAGAAAACGCTGCCTTAATTGGATAAGTACCTGAGACAAAGTGAAGCAGCAAATCAGGTAACATCCATTGGAGAAGAAATATGTCCAATACTGTAGTGGTGGGAACCCAGTGGGGTGACGAAGGAAAGGGCAAAGTTGTTGACTTACTGACAGCGAAGGCTGATCTGGTCGTTAGGTTTCAGGGGGGAAATAATGCCGGACATACCATTGTTGTTGAAGGCCAACAATTTATTTTTCACATTATCCCTTCAGGCATACTCTATGAAGACAAAAAATGTCTCATTGGAAATGGTCTTGTCGTTGATCCTGAGGTCCTTTTGGAAGAGATCGAAAACCTGAAAGAGGCGGGAATAGAGGTTAGTCCAAAGAGACTGTCTCTTAGTGACAAATCCCATATCATTATGCCTTATCATAAGGCAATTGATCTGGCAAGGGAAGCTTTTAAGGGTAGGGATAAAATAGGGACAACCGGGCGTGGAATAGGTCCTTGTTATGAAGACAAGGTGGCAAGGATAGGAGTCAGGGCGATAGATCTCACTGAACCGGAGACCTTGGAACAAAAGGTAAGGGCAAATCTTAAAGAGAAAAATTTCTTTCTTACCAAATTCTTAGAAGCTAAGCCATTGGAGATTAAACCTATATTAGATAAATATCTGCTGATGGCAGAAAAACTCCAGCCTTTTATCGCAGATGTCTCGTTAGAATTAGGCCAGGCCTTAAAAGCAAACAAGAAGATCCTCTTTGAAGGCGCTCAAGGTACGCATCTTGATGTGGATCATGGCACCTATCCATATGTTACCTCATCCAATCCTGTTTCTGGTGCGGTGTGCGCAGGAGCAGGCGTAGGTCCCAACCAGTTACATCATATCCTTGGGATTGTTAAAGCATACACCACCCGGGTTGGCGCGGGACCATTTGTGACTGAGCTTGCAGATGAAACAGGTGATTACATCCAGGAACGAGGAAGGGAATTTGGTTCTACCACTGGTCGGCGACGGCGTTGTGGATGGCTGGATTTGGCAGTTGTGCGAGATTCAGTGCGTCTGAATGGACTTAACAGCCTTGCAATTACCAAATTGGATGTCCTTACGAATTTGGAAAAAGTAAAAATTTGTGTGGGATATGAACTTGAAAATGAAAGAATTAACTACAGACCGACAAGCCTGAAAAAAATGGGACTATGTATTCCAATTTATAAAGAAATGGCAGGATGGCAAGAAGATATTTCTCAAGCGAGGAGGGTGGATCAGCTACCTGCCCAAGCTCAGGCATATCTGAGGACCATTGAGGAAATAACAAGTATACTGATCTCTATAATCTCGGTAGGGCCGGGCCGAGATGAGACCATAATGGTGCATGATCTATTTTAGCTTATGATTGGAAATTCACCTTGTCTACATATGATAAAGAATATGATGTGATAGTGGTCGGCGCTGGTCATGCTGGTTGTGAGGCTGCATTGGCAGCTGCAAGAATGGGCCATCCAACCCTGCTTCTCACTATAAACCTGGATCATATTGCGGCTATGAGTTGCAATCCGGCCATTGGAGGATTAGCAAAAGGGCACTTGGTAAAGGAGATTGATGCTTTAGGTGGAGAGATGGCCAAGAATACCGACCAAACGGGCATACAGTTCAGGCGGCTTAATACCCGTAAGGGGTTAGCGGTTCAGGGGTCGAGGTCCCAAAATGATTGTGATCATTACAGGAAGCGCATGAAGTTTGTATTAGAATCCCAGCCAAATCTGGATATTCGTCAGGCAATAGTGGATCGTCTTCTCGTAAAAGACAGAAAGATTCATGGAGTTGAAACACAGATACATGAAAAATTCCTTTCTAAGACGGTCATTATGACCACAGGTACCTTTATGAGGGGACTTATTCATATCGGCCTTGATAATTTTCCGGCAGGTCGTATGGGGGACCCCCCGTCTGTTAGGCTCCCTGAACAGCTGATGGAAATCGGTTTTGAGTTGGGCCGACTAAAGACAGGCACAACACCGCGTCTGAACGGCCGAACCATTGACTATAAGGGGCTAATAGTACAGCCTGGAGATGAAAAACCTAAGCCATTTTCTTTTACAACAAAAAAAATCCCTTTGCCACAGGTCCCTTGCCATATCACTTACACAAATGAGAAAACGCATGACTTTATCAGACAAGGTATAGACCGTTCCCCCCTTTTTAGCGGGATAATAAAAGGAGTAGGAGCCAGATATTGTCCATCCATTGAAGACAAAGTAGTTCGCTTCGCCGAGAAAGAGAGGCATCAGATATTCCTTGAGCCTGAGGGTCTTGAAACGACTGAGGTCTATCCCAACGGACTGGCTACGAGTCTACCCATTGATATACAGATCAAGATGATACGCTCTATACCAGGATTGGAAAAGGCAGAGATTTTGAGGCCAGGATATGCCATTGAATATGATTATGTTAATCCCTTGCAATTAAAGCCAACCCTGGAAACTAAGTTGGTTAGTGGTCTTTTTCATGCTGGCCAGATAAATGGGACCTCAGGATATGAAGAAGCGGCCGCGCAGGGTTTAATGGCAGGTATTAATGCGGTCCTGAAAATCAGAGGAGATGACCCTCTGATTCTGCCCAGATCTCAGGCATATACAGGTGTGCTTATTGATGACCTGGTCACAAAAGGGACAAACGAGCCTTACCGAATGTTTACCTCCAGGGCCGAGTACCGACTTTTGCTTAGGGAAGATAATGCCGATTTCAGGCTCAGGGATATTGGTTATCGCTTGGGGTTGGTATCTGATGAAGTCTATAGGCAGTTTTCCAGAAAAAGAGATGAAGTCGAAAAGCTGCTCATTAGGTTAAAGGAATTCAAGTTGAGACCTGAGACTTGGGTTAGGGATAGGCTAAAAGAATTATATTCGGCACCAATAAAGAATACCACCTCATTGGAGCAACTCCTAAAGAGGAGCGAGATATTTTTTCATCATCTCAATCATTTTGATCCCGAGCTTTCAAAGACAGAAGAACAGGTTGCTGCTGAGGTAGAAACCAGGATAAAGTATAAGGGCTATATTGATCGCCAGGAACGCCAGGTGGAGAAACTAAAAGGTATGGAAGAAATCAAACTTCCTGATACAATTGATTATCGAGCAATTCACGGGTTTACGATAGAGGTAAAGGAAAAGCTGAGTAAAGTGAGGCCCATTTCCTTAGGGCAGGCATCTCGGATCTCCGGTGTTACACCGGCAGCCCTCATGGCAATCCAGATTCATTTAAAAAAGATGGGTTCTAATGTCAATAGGTTAGGACAGTAATTCAGGTTCTCGGCCAGAATCTGACCAAACTATATGGTCGGATAGGTTATTTTATTTTTCAGATGAACAAAAACTCGCCTTTAAAAATTCTCGGTTAAATCGTGCGATATTGGTAATTGAGATCTCTTTTGGACATACCGCCTCACACTCGGTCTCATTGCTACAGCTTCCAAAACCTAATTCATCCATTTTCTTTAACATAGACAGCGCCCGTTTTGCGGCTTCAGGTTTACCCTGAGGTAGTAAGGCTAATTGTGAAATCTTGGCGCTCACAAAAAGCATTGCAGATGCATTAGGGCAGGCAGCAACACAAGCGCCACACCCTATACATGCAGCAGCGTCCATTGCCTTTTCCGCAATTTCCTGGGGAATGGGAATAGCATTTGCGTCGGGTGCGCCGCCAGCGGCCATGGAGACATAACCACCTGCCTGAATGATCTTGTCAAAAGCACTCCGGTCCACTATCAAATCTTTAACAACCTTGAATGCCCTTGCTCGCCATGGCTCCACGACAATCGTATCTCCATCTGAAAATTTTCTCATATGAAGCTGACAAAGAGTCATTGCCTTCTCAGGCCCATGGGCTATGCCATTTATTACAGCCCCACACATGCCACAGATTCCTTCCCTGCAATCATTATCGAATTCAATTGGTTCTTTTCCCTCAAGAGTGAGTCGCTCATTGACCACATCGAACATTTCCAGAAATGACATATCTATAGAAACATCGTTGACAAGAATTGTTTCTAATTTCCCTCTTACTTCAGGCCCCTTCTGACGCCAGACCTTAAGTATTATATTAATAGTATCGGTTTTGTTTGTCACTTATAATTCCTTTGCGTTAATTCGACATTTTCAAAAGCAAGCGGCTCCTTGTAAAAAATAGGGGCCTTACCATAGCCACAATATTCCCAAGCAGCAACATGACAGAAATTCTCGTCGTCACGCTTTGCCTCACCTTCTTCCGTTTGATATTCCTCTCGGAAATGACTGCCACATGATTCTTCACGTGCTAAGGCATCGGTTATCATTAACTCTCCAAACTCAAGAGAATCAGCAACACGGCCAGCCTTCTGAAGACTGAGATTGTAATCCTTGTCTGAACCAGGAACAATAACATTTTCCCAGAATTCTTCACGAAGATCCTGAACCAACTTTATTGCCTTTGTAAGATCTTCCTTGTTTCTTGCCATACCACAGTATTCCCACATAAACTGCCCAAATTCTCTGTGTATGTTATCAACCGTCCGTTTGCCTCTAATGGAAAGGAGCTTCATAATATGCGCCTTAGCCTTCTCAGTGGCTTTCTTAAAAGCAGGATGATCCGTGCTTACTTTATCAAGAGATGTCCCTGCAAAGTACCCACCAATGGTATAGGGAATGATAAAATATCCATCCGCCAGTCCCTGCATAAGTGCGCTGGCGCCGAGACGATTTGCCCCATGGTCCGAGAAATTGGCCTCACCAAGCACAAAAAGCCCCGAGATTGTACTCATAAGGTCATAATCTACCCATAATCCACCCATGGTGTAATGGGATGCAGGATAAATCATCATTGGTGTTTCATAGGGATTATCGTCAATTATATTTTTGTACATATCGAAAAGATTACCGTATTTGTTTTTGATCATATCAATGCCATCCCTTTCGATAGCGTCTTTAAAATCAAGATATACTGCATAACCTGTAAGCCCCACGCCCTTGCCTGCATCACAAACCTCTTTGGCACTGCGTGATGAAATATCACGGGGGGCCAGGTTTCCAAAACTCGGATACTTTCTTTCAAGAAAATAATCTCTTTCTGATTCTGGGATATCATTGGGATGTCTTTTATCCCCAGGATTCTTGGGAACCCAAACACGGCCGTCATTTCTCAAGCTTTCACTCATCAGGGTCAGTTTGGATTGATAATCCCCAGAATGAGGAATGCAAGTGGGGTGAATTTGAGTAAAACATGGGTTGGCAAAGAGCGCCCCTTTTTTATAGGCCCTAAAGGCAGCACCGACATTGCATGATGTGGCATTTGTGGAGAGATAGAATACATTACCATAACCACCGGTTCCTAAGATAACTGCATCTGCCGCATAACATTCGAAGTCACCATTTATTAGATTCCGGACAACAATTCCCCTGGCCTGCCCATTAACTAGGACAAGATCCATCATCTCCCGGCGGGGAAACATTTTGACTTTTCCGGCTGCAATCTGCCGGGATAATGAGCTGTAGGCGCCAAGGAGAAGCTGTTGACCTGTCTGACCCCTGGCGTAAAAGGTTCTAGACACCTGCGCACCACCAAAGGAACGGTTTGCAAGCAAGCCGCCATAGTCCCGTGCAAAGGGTACTCCCTGGGCAACACACTGGTCGATAATATTATTGCTTACCTGTGCAAGGCGATAAGTATTTGCCTCTCGTGACCTGAAATCGCCGCCTTTTATGGTGTCATAAAAAAGGCGCCATATACTGTCCCCGTCATTAGGGTAATTTTTTGCTGCGTTTATACCACCCTGGGCTGCGATACTGTGGGCGCGACGTGGACTATCCTGGATACAGAAGATCTTTACATTATACCCGAGTTCAGCAAGGGAAGCAGATGCCGAACTTCCGGCAAGGCCAGTACCTACAACAATTATATTAAATTTTTTCTTATTGGCAGGATTGACAAGGTTCAATTCAAAACGGTGCCTGTCCCATTTATCCGCAAGTGGACCTCCTGGGATCTTTGTATCAAGCTGCATACGTGACCTCCTTATACAATAAACAAAATAAAGAGAGGGATAAAGCCAAAACCGATCCCGAAAATCAGACTGACGATAATGCCGAGTCGCTGGACAAAAGGCATGTATTTTGGGTGATTAGCACCAAGGGTTTGGAACAGACTCCAAAAACCGTGACTAACATGGAGGGCAACAACAATCATTACCATTAAATAAATTCCTACATATACGGGATTTGCGAATGCCGAGGATATAAGTATATAGAGTGACTCATCTGTATGTTCGGCAAAGTGAAAATCGAAAAGGTGAATGATCACAAATGCCAGGATAATAAAACCCGTATATGGCAGGGTTATTGACCCTATTGTGCGGCCCCCTGCATTTTTATTGATTTTATACCTGACCGGTCTTGCCTTTAGGTTTTCATAAAAGAGAAGTGTCCCCACTAAGATATGAATAATTGCAAAGAGTAAAAGACCTAATTCAACTAAAGTAATGAGTGGACCCAATAAATGAAGGCGTTTGACATACAAGGTAAAAAGGGATTGTCCACTATATAGAGTAAGGTTGCCAATAAGATGAATTGTCAGAAAACCTATAAAACATAGGCCTGTTATAGCCATCATTAGCTTTTTTCCAATAGAACTGATGATGATGGTTATGAGCCAACTCATTTTTACCCCCATCGTTTGAATATCCTGCCATCATAAATCAAGGAAAAAATATGTTTAAAGTCTTAGGATCATAAAAAGGAGCGTATATTAACAAGGCATGGTGATTTTTTCAAGTATCTTACCTTCTCTATTAAGTATGAAAATCATAAATCCATTCTCGGCCGCGCTGCGGGAAAGATCTGCAAACAAAATTGCCTGAACCTCATATTTGTGACCCTTTTCGCTGGCCATAAGGCTGAGTCCTTGCTGGGCATCTTCCTTTTCAAGGAAGGTAGGGATAAAGTGCTCATCCTTTTCTTTATCATACTGTCCCAGAAACTGTTCGTTTCCACCAGGATCCTGAATAATCACCCAAACCCATTGGTCTTTTTCAACCAATCTACCCATTGTATGATCCTTTTCATTTTTGAATGCGATTTTGGTGGGTCCGCTGCACGCCGCTCTCATATCCTGATCGCGGGAATGCTGCATATTGGATTCCCATTCTGCAAGCAAAGCCTTGCCCTCTATGATTTTAAAAAACCAGACATCAGAGACCAGAGATTCCAGAGTACAGATTTATTTTGGGGACAACACCACGCGAAACCCAAGGCGCCTGCTCCTGAGATTGGGATCGCCCCTGTAGCGAACAGCACAGCGCACGTACCTCTGAGAGTTGAGGAACGCGCCACCCCGCAACACGCGGAGCATATTGCTGCCTGCATTTAGGTCCTCCCTGCCATCCTCCGGATTATAGGGATATCTGAAATCAGGCTTTTCCCAGTCTTTGCCCCACAGACTTCTGGTCCACTCCCACACATTTCCTGCCATATCCGCCACACCATAGGGACTATCCCCGTTAGGCGAATACTGGCCAACGGGAGTGTTATCACCTTTTCCACCTTCAGCGCTGTTCAGTCTCGTTTTATCCCACTCGTTTCCCCAGGGGTAAATGAGCCCCTCTTCACCACGGGCGGCCTTCTCCCACTCTGCCTCGCTCGGGAGTCGGTAATGCTTGACTGTCTTTTTACTTAACCACTGGCAGTAAGCCACTGCGTCGCGCTACGAAACATTTACCACCGGATGATCACCTTTTTCCTCCGAGTAATTTTCGCCATCCCAGTGAGGCGGAGGGCCGTGACTTGTCTCACGGACAAAGGCTTGGTACTCAACATTTGTCAACGGGTATTTCCCTATGGAGTATTCTGGGAGTTCGACGGTATGTTGTCGCTTCTCGTTGTCTTCGGCGTATTGATCTTTATCACTCGATCCCATGAGGAATAATCCTTTCCGAATACGAACGGTCTGCGGTTCGAACCCAGCAAATGGCACGTCAGTCTTTGTCATGGGAGGTGCTTCAGCCCGGCGTGTGAGGGTAAAGTAGAGGCGCAGTTCGTCTGGCAGGAGGCCAGTAAAACCGGAGTCTTGCACATCGCCGGGGTGCATGATAAGTAGTCGGCGGACCGCTGTGCGGTGAATGTAAGGGACAAGAGCAGGAGGAGCCTCAATCTTTTCTGCTTCGCCCAAGCCCCTTACCTCTGGGCGAGAGGCAGATTCCTTCCGGTAGTAGTCTTCTAGATCGCTTAGCAGACGAGGGGTTTTTTTAAGCACATTATAGAGCTGGGGATAGATATGCTGAATGGAGACAACCTTTGCCAGCCGGATCGGTTTGATTTGACTAATTTGTCGTTCCTTCGCTAATCGCCACAGCAAGAGGAAGACATTGATTGTGCGCTTGACTTGACGGGGATTGTTGCCAACGCCTTCGGCAAACACTTTTGGGCACTCTTCGTGCGGCCACTCGCCTATCAATCCCTCAACAAATGGTCCGACATTATCGGGCTCAATGGGAGGAATGTGGAAGGGCAACTGAATAATCTTTTCCATGTAGCGAGTGCCTTCGATGAGATATTGGCCTTTCTTCTGTCCTGTGGTCTCGGGAGAAAGGCCCAATTCTCGGTATCTGATCTCGATTCCCCGTGCGATTACGTTCTGATCGAGACCAAGGACGAAGACGCAGCCAGGCACGTCCAGGAATAGTTTAATGGCTTCTATTACCTCGACGGCTTTTTCTGGCAGGCAGCGATCCAAATCATCTACAAAAACCACCAGGCGCCGGCCTTTTTCCACAACATGTACGCCAACCAATTCTCTGAACTTGTCATGAAACTGCTCCAGGAACTGAACCTGCTCAATCCGAATTTTAGAACGTTCACGGTGGATAGCCTCAACAAGCTTCTCAGCAGCAGCTTTTCCCTCCTTGCCCCTTATCCCTTTCACTAAATCAGCTAATACACTCCCGCCGGGGATGAACGATAGGCCAATCTGGGCAGCCCCCTGTCCGATGCCAGCGGCCAGCTTGTTCAAATCAATCTTAACCCCTCCTGCCTCTTCTCTGTCTACGGTACGGTACAGCGCAGTTTGAAGGTCGCTCAGTTCGGTCAGGGCTTTCCTCGATTCGGCTGACTCGTCTTTCGGCACACCAGCGAGCAACGTGGCAAGCACCTGGAGTAGCAATGCGCGCCACAGGCTCTCCTCACGTTCATACCTCCATGAGTCGAACCAGACATCGTGAAAGTCCGCGGGAAGCCGCTTTCGCACCATGCTCATCAATAACGTTTTGCCAGACCCCCAGGAGCCAAAAATACCTATGGTCAACGGAGTACGCAACGAGTCTGACTTGATGATACCCGCCAGTGTGGCAACATAAGGCTCAAAGTCGAGGGCGTCTCGTTCGGCAGGTAGGTCGTCTAAAATCTCAGTGGGAGAAGTATCTATCTGAGTAGTCTCATGGTTCGTCTTTTTTAGTGGGTTAGTTTTTGTGTCCATATTGCTCATTCCCCCATTATTCCTTTGTTGCACAGACCTTCACTCGACCGGACTTCCGTGGTTTAAAAGCAGCGCGGTTATCGATGAAATACCTCAAATTCCTAACGGTTTTTGCTTGACATGGTATATATGATGTACAGAGAATAAACAGACACATAATATTTTTATATAAATCGATCAATATTGCAACAGGATTTGTCTCAGTATGACCGGCTCGAAGGATCAGAAAACGCTGCTACCTTTTCAAATGGCATTGGATTTTCACGGCCAGCAGCCAGAAAAAATCCAGACATCGGAATTGCCTATTGACAGATTTTTCCCTGAAGATGAGGCAAATAGACTGGCGGCCCTTGAGTCGTATAATAAGCATTTATACCGGCCCAATACATATTTGCATAAATGGTGGGCGCGTCGCTCTGGAACGACTTTCCGTTATATTCTTAAGCAACTTGTCCGTAATTCAAATAAGCGAGATTTTTATGAGGGCGGCGGTCTGGAAGGCAAAACAATTCTTGATCCTATGATGGGAGGCGGCACAACCCTTCATGAGGCCATTCGAATGGGGGCAAATGTCATAGGCGTGGATATTGATCCCATTCCGGTTCTTCAGACAAAAGCCAGTCTGACTCAATCGTCTCTGCATCACAAAAAAGATATTTTCAACCGATTTTTTGAAGTATTGAAGACAAAATTGGATCACTTTCACAAAACTGCTTGCCCTACCTGTGGCAGGGAAAGTCAAGCACAATTTACATTGTACGGACTGCGTAGAAGGTGTCTATGTGGAGAAGCCATTTTCATTGACGAACTTCTATTAAGACAGGGGAATCACCATGATGTACGTATCTGTCCGATATGCCATGACGTTCACTTAGGCGAAACGCATGACTGTCGCAAGGAAGCAAGGAACCTATTACCAATAATTGTAAAAGGAACCCGGCATTGTGAGAAGTGTCAATCCCCATTTGCTGATGTTTTAGAAGTTCCATTTCCCGAACGTTATGTTCCTCTGGTTGTTTCAGGTGAATGTCCGGAACATGGAGGATTTTTTAAATCACTTAATAATGTCGATCTATCGTTGTTAAATGAGGCCCTTATCAGAGCTCAACAGATAGATTTTGGAAATTTGAAAGACTTTCTTATCCCCGATGGCCCTAAGTCCAAAGATCTTCTCCGCCGTGGCATCCATAGCTTTCAAGAGTTGTTTACTCCCCGGCAGTTGCTTTACCTGAGCACTTCATTGGCCTTTTTGTCGGAACTGTCTCATGATGACCGTGTGTGGTTGGCCCTGTTAATTTCTACTTCTTTGGAGTTCAATTGCCTTCTTTGCGGTTACAAGGGAAGTGATATTCGTCGGCCCGGAGCGATTCGCCATGTATTTTCTCATCATGCCTACTCATTCCCCTATACGGCTTTGGAAAATAACCCGTTATTTTCAGGCAACACATCTGGCACACTGAACAGGCTTTTTAATGACCGTATCCTGAGAGCCGGGAAATGGGCCATTGAGCCGGTTGAAACCCGAATATTCGATGACCGCCGTATAAAATTTGGCATCAGAGGTGAAATAGACGCAGGGGAATCAGTGGCCGACTGGGAAACCCTTTTGACAGGAGAACGGAAATTCCTGATACTCCAAGGGAACACTGCAACCATTGATATACCTGATGAAATAGCCGACTACGTGGTTACGGACCCACCTTATTATGACAGTATACAGTATAGTGACCTATCCAACTTTTTTCGTGTCTGGTTGCGTCTATTTTTACCCTTAGATGCAGACTGGCATTACGATCCCCTTGAGTCGGCAGTATCGGAAGGAAGAATTTCGGACGGTCGCAAATATGGTGAAATACTTGGTGGAATCTGGAAGAAATGTTTTCAGGCTCTAAAAAAAAGGCATGGTCGGCTCATCTTTACTTTCCATCATTGGAACCCCAAGGCATGGGCTGAATTGACTATATCCTTGAAAAAGGCCGGTTTTTCGTTGGTTAATCGATATGTTGTGTTTTCCGAAAACCCCATTTCTGTTCACATTATGGGTTTTAAATCTCTCAAACATGATACAATCTTAGTCTTGAGACCAAATCCAGAATGTAAAGAGAGTACCCATGAATGGGGCCAACCCTCATGGATTGACACCACAGACAGCCGCACGTTTTGTTATGATTGTGGAACGGCCTTGGGCTGGTTTCTGGACTCTGATATAAACGAAGAAAGTATTCGGAACGGCTGGAAACGTATGATAGGAGAAGATGCCAATGGTAAAGCATCCTGCTGAAATATTTGGATATCCCCTCAGGGCAGTTTCAGGTCTTCCTAAGAAAGGCCGCAAGAGATATTGGTGCCCTTTTGCAGATGACAAGTGCAATAAGCAAAGTCGTCTCATCAGCTATCCCATGGGCGTGTGTTCTGTCCGATATGGTGATAACATAATAGCGCTTTGCCCAAGGAGATTTTTACAGGATAATACTGTCTTTAGTGATATTGCCGAGCACTATTTCAAGACACGAAACGATCTGGTGGTTTTCATGGAGATAGGTTTATCCCAAACCGGAACATTCGACTATGTGATGGTGAAGCATAGGCCGTTTAGCAGTAATATTGAAGATTTTGTGGTCATTGAATTTCAAACCGGCCAGACTACGGGTACAGGTCAATTAGTTCAGGCACTTAGAGACTGTCTCAAAGGAAATGATATTGGGGACAAAAGTTATAGGTTTGGGCTTAATTTTGCCGACATTTGGAAACGATCATTTACCCAAATTCTTAACAAGGGCATAGTCCTGGAAAACTGGGGTCACAAGATATATTGGGTAGTCCAGGAACCAGTCTATCAGGATTTTGTGAACCGGTATAACCTCAATGGCATGTCTTATAATGATGAACATAAAACAGTTTTTACTATTTATGACCTGAGCCAGAATAGCTTTGAATACAACCTGTTTCAGACAAGAATTGAATCTTCCACGATCAACGATTTGTTCAAAGCCTTCCGATATAACCCGAATATTCCTTCCAAGGAGACATTTATTAGTAAACTGAAGAAAAAACTGGAAGCCAAAATGGAGTTGAAGTTAGAATTTCAGTAGGATGAGGCAACGCACTGAGGCCGGTTTCTTCTTGCTGCCTCTAAGGACATGTCTTTTGAGCAACGGATATCAGTTTTTGTGCATCATATAGGTTACGGCATTTTCAAGCCCGTCAATGGTCAACTCAAACATAGGGAAGATATCACGGATAGTACTGATGGTGCGAGTGTAAGGCCACTCGCTGGCCATTACTGGGTTTAGCCAGACAGAATAAGGGAAGGTCTCGGCGATAAACTGCAGTCTTTGGTAACTTGGCCTAAATGTTCTTTCTTCCAAGTGGATAGAGCCGTCAGTGGCCATTAGCTCATAAGGTGCCATGCTTGCGTCACCTACTATAAAGAAACGCGTTTCAGGATCAAGACGGATCAAATCGTCTATTTTGAAGGGTTTTCTAAACCTTGGGGGATCCTCCCAAAGGTTATCATAAATGGTATTATGAAAGAAAAAAGTTTTTAACTCTTTGAACTGGGCCCTGGCATAGTTAAAAATTGTCTGAACAATCTCAATATAAGGTTCCATGGACCACCCTCCGTTGTCTATGGCCAGAATAACTTTAAGGCGGTCTTTTAGCCTCCTATCAAAGACAATCTCTATTTCCCCGGCATTTTTCATGGTCTGGTAAATAGTCTCATCAATATTGACCACGTCCTTAGGGCCCGTTGGCACCATATTTCTTAACCTCTTTAAGGCCTCCCCGATCTGAGCTTGAGTGAGCGGGCCTTCCTGTGAGTAATCGCGATATCTCCTATCCATAGCAACTTTTACAGCCGACTTGTTTCTGGAACTCCCCCCGACCCTCATTCCACCTGGATGAAAGCCTGAATGTCCAACAGGGGATGTGCCTCCCGTCCCAATCCATTTGCTTCCACCGTGGTGTTCCTCGGTTTGTTCTTTTAGGCGGTCGAGAAAATACTGGAGCAACTCATCCGGGCTCAATTTTTTAAGAGAATCTTTATCAATTCCCAAGGCATCGGCAATAGCTTTTGGGTCTTTCAGCCATTGGTCCAGCATGGCCCGGGCCACTTCGGATAGTTCAAACTCGTCCGGTTTCTTGAGCTCGGCTCCTTCGAAGTGATGCGCAAATACTTGATCGTAAAGATCAAAATACCTTTCGCTTTTTACAAGGATTGCTCGGGCAGCGGTATAAAAATCATCAATGGAGCTAATAAGGCCCGTACTAAGGGCCCTTTGAAGCCGGAGAAAAGAAGTCGGTGATACAGGAATACCTACTTCTCTCAACAGATAGAAAAATTTAGTAAACATGGTCTTATCGCTTTATTTCGCCTGGCACAAAGAGCATAAAGAACAGCGTATTACTTTACGTTTTTACTCTTGAGCCATGTTCAATGCCAAATATTATAGCCTCATCCTTGAGACCGCATTCCGTGCAATGGCATAATCAGGGCTTTTTTTGAATAGAACACCTAAATATGGAATGTCACCCTTAATTAGTGTTTTGACCTTGAAATCATGGTCTGCCTTTAGGGCCCGAATCCAGTTGATTAACTCTCGAGTTGCAGGCTTTTTCTCAATACCTCTAAATTCCCTCATCTGATAAAAGGCCTTGACTGCATGATCCATCAATTCACTACTAATGTCAGGGAAGTGAACCTGGATAATACTTCTCATCATTTCAGGCTCAGGGAAGGCGATGTGATGAAAGTTGCAGCGGCCCAAAAAAGGATCAGAGAGATCCTTCTTGGCATTGGAGGTAATAATAATGACTGGTCTATGTTTTGCTGTGATGGTCTTGTCAATCTCAATGATATCGAATTCCATCTGGTCCAGTACATCAAGCATGTCATCCTGAAAATCTGTATCAGCCTTATCAATTTCATCAATTAGAAGGACTTGCCTGTCATCAGAAACAAATGCCTGGCCTATTTTGCCCATCTTGATATATTCTTCGATATTGCTGACATTCCTTGTGGAATCACCGAAGCGGCTGTCGTTCAATCTGGTGAGGGTATCATACTGGTAGAGGGCATCAATAAGCTTCATGCTTGATTTGACATTCAGGACAATAAGCCCCATATTGAGGGCCTCTGCAATGGCATGTGCCAGCATTGTTTTGCCCGTTCCTGGCTCTCCTTTTAGAAGTAAGGGCATCTCCAGTGCCATTGTAATATTAACAATTTGGGCCAGTTCCTCGTCCAGAATGTATTTTGAGGCGCCGGTAAATGGTTTATTAGGACTATTCTCTGTATGCATATTTTACTCCTTAATAAAAAATCTTTCTTATATACAATTTAATAAATTAGTCATTTAACTTGGTGTGTCAATATTAATCATCAAAAAGATTCAGTAAAATTGATTACTGACATCTAATGTAGGCACTTCATTTTTTATTGCCCAAATCGTCTATTTCTCGTGACAGTTTAGCACTTTGATAAATTTTTGGCGAAGCAGGAGAACTTAGGTCCGTTCATCGAGAAGGAGGACTTCAACGATCAAGCAGCCAATTTTTCGGTTCATAAAATAGAGCCTCATGTACTTTCTGGTGCGAAACCTTTTGAACATTGCCAAAATATTTACAAAAAAGCTGAAAGAAATTAGGAAGTTTTGCCTATAGGATATAGAAGGCATGATTATGTAATGGATTAGTAACGTTCAAAAGTATTTACATTCAGTTTGTACTTAGACAGTTTATGTGCCTTT
>CAYRFN010000087.1:0-15682 GCA_964423495.1 uncultured Desulfobacteraceae bacterium | reverse complement strand
CAACCGCTCATACCCAGGCATTTTATTCCTACCTTCTCAGCTTCCTGTTGCCATATCTCCCAAAGGCCACCCTCCAGCCAGGCTCTCCACTCGCTGTTGTTTTTTAGTAGAAATGGCGTGTCCGGCAGTTTGTAGAGCGGGATAGCTCCACCCCAATAACCAGTCGGTATCTCACATACCTGTATAAGGCCTTTCTGGAGAGCCCCGAATATCTCCCGGCTTCCGTAAAGCTGTCCACCCGGGTATGTGATAATCTTGAGCCGGCCGCCGCTTTTTTGAGTGACCTCCCTGGCAAAAGTCTCGGGCAAATAAGCGCCATCTCCGGGTCCCCATACCCCTGCCATTTTCCAGACAATGGCCTTCTCCTTAGCCAGCGCCATTCCAGCAAAACTTAAGGTCAAAACTGTTATCAATGCCAGTCCAATCAACACAACTCTACCTTTCATTCTGCTACCTCCTTTTGATTTTTTGGGTTTGATTAAAGGCAATCACATAAACTCCTTTTACATAGGCATCCCCCCTTTCGACCCCTGCAGGTTAATCCTGCCAAATTAAATCAATCTTGATAGTTAAAGGTTCTTCTGGGACGCGATTTTTTCTGAATAGATGAAAAGCGACTTTATAACATTCACGCATTGCTCAGCGGACATAAAAAACGGCACCTCACGTTGTTCAAGGATTTTTATGCCACGCCTGGATAGACTTCCCGCTGCCCACCATGTAAAAAGCGGCTTTCCTATTGACTGTGAAGCATCCGCGATGAAGGTTGCCCTTTTCTCACTCAACTCTGCAGAGACCATTGAGGTCGCGACGATTATGACATCGAGGTTTGCATCCGAGGCAAAAGTCCTTAGTGAAGTCCTGAATAGATCAGGATCGTTGATTAGTTGTGCAGTCAAATCAAACGGATTCTTTACCGATACAAAGACAGGCACATTTTTTTTCAGTTCGTGAACCGTTGCTTCAGAAAGATCCGGCACGGTCATGCCCGTTTCTATGATCTTATCCGCCAGTATGACACCGCCGCCCCCTGTGCTGGTCAATATTCCAATTCGATTTCCGCGAGGCAGTTCACTCTTTAAGAATGCTGATGCAGTCACATAAAGATCGTCCAAATTATGCACCCGAATTACACCATTTTGCCTAAAAACGGCATCGTAGATCTCATTGGAACCTGTCATTGATCCTGTATGGGAGCCGGCGGCCTTGCTTCCTGCCTCAGTCTTCCCCACCTTCATAACCACTATGGGCTTCCTTCTCTTAAGTGCTCTGTCGCAAGAGCGCAAGAACTTCTGCGGATTTCTTATACCTTCGATCAAGGCCATAATAACGTTCGTTTCGTTGTCCTCCACAAAATGCTCCAAAAAATCTGCCAAGCCCAAAACAGCCTCATTCCCTGTGGATACAAAGCAACTTATGCCAATCCCCTTATCTTGTGCCCGATTTAGAAGCGAGCCCCCGAGTGCCCCACTTTGTGAAATGAAAGCAATATGCCCAGGGATTAGCCTTGGGGTGTCCAAAAATTGCGAAAAAGACATAGCAACCTTGTCTCTGAAATTAATAATCCCGACACAATTAGGCCCGCAGACCTTCATCCCATACTGTCTAGCCAGTCTTTTGATCTGGTGTTCTTTTTCCTTTCCATCTCCTCCAACCTCTGAGAATCCAGACGAATAGACGATTGCATTTTTGATCTGGTGTTCTCCGGCATCTTCTAAAGTACGTGTAACATAATTCACTGGGACAGCGATTAACGTCAGATCAACAGGTTTTGGAACGGCTGTCAATCTTGGATAGCATTTGGTATCCTCTATCACCCCATACTTCGGGTTCACCAAATAGATGTTACCTTTGTAACCATGTCGCAAAAGATTCTTGTAAAGCCGACCGCCAATTTTTGAAACATCGCTTGAAGCCCCAACAATAGCGATTGATCTAGGATTAAACAGACTATCGATATTCTCACCCTCCTTTCGACACATCATTTCATCAAATTTTCAAATGCATTTTTTCGGTGCTCTTTCACATCCTAAAAGCTGCCACATTGGAGGATTTCCAAAAAACTATGGATAGGCCCGCCAGAAATTCACATCAAGGGTTTTATCATCTTTATGGAGCCAAGGAATTCCTGATACTCCTCCTGTCCCTACTTGGTAAAATCAAGACCTATCGAGTTTGACTAAGAGGGCAATTAGTCCCTCATTATCTCAAAGGCAATTCTGTTCAAACACATTTGTGTGGTTCCACCTCCCATGGACCAACCTCTTACATCTCTGTAATATCTCTCTACTTCATAATCCGCAGTATATCCGTAGGCCCCATGAAGCTGGATTGCCTTATCACAAACAGAGACGGCCATTTCATTTGCAAATTTTTTGGCCATCGCTGCCTCCTTACCAATCACCTTGCCTTTTCTCTCTGACTTAATAACCGCATCGTATATTAAGAGACGCGCGGCCTGAATCTGAGTTGCCATTTCAGCCAGTATCCACCGTATTCCTTGGAGCTCGGCAATTGGTTTTCCGAACTGAACGCGTTGTTTGCAATACATAAGGGCTCTTTCATAGGCCCCTTGAGCGAACCCGACACAAAACGCCGCATTACCGCACCGCTCCCCATTGAACTCAACCATCACTTCTTTAAACCCATCCATTCCAGCAGGAATCAATAAGTTTTCCTCAGAGACCCGGACATCTTCAAAAATAATCTCATCTAGGCTTGAGCAGTGCCGTCCCATTGTGTCCTCCGTCTTACCTATTGAAACGCCTGGCAAGTCTCGATCCACAATGAACATAGCTATGCCCCTCGAGGGTTTTTCCAAATTCTTCTCGGTCTTTGCCAGCACAATAAAAACATTGGCGATTTTTCCGTTGGATATGAACGTCTTTCTACCGGTCAAGTGATAAAAGCCATCTCTCTTCTCGGCAAATGAGCTCATGTTGCCGGAGTCAGACCCGGCGTTGGGTTCGGTCTGGCAATAAGCCCCGATCTTTCTTCCAGATGCCATATCAGGCAAGTATCTTTTCTTTTGAGTGTCATTTCCTTGATTTGCTATAGCCCGGCAGCAAGCTGAAACATGGGTAAGTGGAATCGAAGCACCTCCTCTCCCCATCTCCTCGCAAAGAATGACCAAATCGACCAATGAACCCCCTGCTCCTCCGTATTCTTCGGGTACCAAAAGGCCCATAAAGCCCATATCCGATATCTTCTTGTAGTAGTCCTCGGAATAAGCCCCATCTTTTTCCCATTCTTTGACATTCGGCATAATTTCCCTCTCAACAAATTTCCGCACCGAATCCCTAAACATTATGTTCTCTTCTGTCAGAAATGTATCGATCACGATAAAATACCTCCAAACTGATAATTAGTGCCCATTACTATTGGATATAAGGTACCACTTTCAAAACCAGGGCAGTGGGGATTCCGTTTTTCAGGTGTAAAACTCACCATTCCCCTGTACAAGCGCCGATTTTGAAAAAAGTTGAATTGATACTGATTCGTAAGGACGGCCAATAATCGAAGCGGCAATGGACAGAATTAACCTGTTTTGTCCGCAATGGCCCCTCTTTCTGCCAAGAACACTTCTTTGCAAAAAGGGCATTTTAGTTTCTGTTTTGGATTTGAAAGGCTTGTTTTGTAAAGCGTTTGGTCCAGATAGTATTCTTTCTCGCAAACAGGGCACGTTACATAATAGACTCTTGCCATGGCTTAACTCCTTTTGACTTACAATTGCTTCAGGACTTCCGGAGTCAAAAAGTCTTCTAGCTTTATCCTTTCCATCACATGTGTTGGTATAGACAGCCTTTTTGGAAATGAGCGAGAATCACATGGTTTGGTTGCATCTATTCCACCTTTTACCGTGGTAAGATCGTCAGCTGATGGATCGAGCCTGGTTCCCATCATACCACGAAATACCATAAGGTCCTTATCCCATTGGGATCGAGTTGCAACTGCCCAAAGAACTTGCTCATCGTCATCGATATCAACATCGTCATCGACAACAATTGCATGTTTAACGCGAAAATCAGAACTGAGCGCGGTAGCGATGGCTGTTTTGGGTTCGGCATCATTGCTTTTTTTGATTTGAATATATACATGCAGCCTGGCAGTCCCGGACACTGGCATACGCACTGCAATGGTGCCAGGAACCACTGCCTTTAACCGACTATACAGATATGCCTCAATCATGGGTGCATCCAAAAGGAGATGATCCGCGTGTCCGGGCATAATGTCCAAATAAAATGCATCCTTCCTATAAGTTATAGCCGTTACGTCGGCAACAGGATTTAGCCTTTGGCCTCCGTAGTATTGTGTGAATTCACCGAAAGGGGCTTCAATATCCAATTCTGTGGTGGATATCTCGGCTTCGATGATGAGGTCAGCTTGAGCAGGTACTAGCAAATCGTTACCCCATGTCTCAGAAGGAGTCAATTCAAGAGGTTCCCCCATAATTCCGCCGATAATATCCGGTTCGTTAGTCAGTAACTTAGTCTGAGCCCCCATGTAGAATGCAGGGTGATGCCCAATGATAGTGGCCGATGGCATGGGTGCCGCCATTCTCTTATACTTCTCAAAAATGTGATTCGTATGGCGAGCGGGATTAAAGTTCACTAACAGACGCCTGGGGCCTGCCACGAATATCCTGAGGATGGCACAATTCATCCATTGTGTTTCGGGATCTCTTACCCATACGCTCCCGGCGGTAATATATGGCCCCACATCCATTTCATTATGGGTTATGATCGGCAGTTCAAATAGATCGGCTCTATCGCCATCCATTGTGACCTCTTTCACCTTGGCATCTTTCTTTTCTATTTTTACGGGTGAAACGGGGGTCTCCCTGGCAACATAATCCACGTGCAGCCTTTGAGCATTGGAATTGAGGGCGTAGGCCAACCTCTGTCTTGATCCAAAGAGGTTTATGATGACCGGGAACATGGATTTATTCCCCTTGAGATTTCTGACTCTCTCAAAGATGATCACGGGCTCCCTCTTTTTTAGCTCGATCTGCTGTAAAATGGCGGCGATTTCAAACTCTGGGTCTACCTCATTTTTGATTCTTATTACATCCTCAGGGAAATCCCCTTCCAAATTCTCCAAATAGGTATGCAGGTCTTTATTCATCGCACTCTATCCTCCGAACATAGATCTTCAAGTTGAAAAAGACGACTTGTATATCTGGAGGTCTCACAAGAGTCCGTAAGGACATATCCCAATGCCGCAGAATGCCATTTACCACGAGAAGTATTTCGAGGTTGTGGCAACTGTTTCTTATGCAACCATAGGGTTCTCTCTTGGCCTTACCTGGGAGTCAACAGTGGACTACGGAGCTATTTTATTTTGAAACTCTACGCGATAGCTCGTTTAGCCCTATCGCCAGGATCGTTCGGACATATACAATAAGTAATTCCAACGGTTCTGGACCCACTCTTGGAGTCGCTTAAGACGCTGTTCGTCAAGACCGCGAAAACGCCCCTGGAGTGTGATATACTCTGTTATCGGCTTCTTTCCCTGTTTCCGATTTAAAATGTATCTTTCTCCTTCTTCAATTTCGTAAAGTGGAAAGATACCCGTTTCTGTCGCCAGCTTTGCAATCCGGATAGTCAGCTCAGGAGGATAACGCCAGCCCGTTGTACATGGTGAAAGGATCAAGATAAACTTTGTCCCATTGATCTCCTTTGCCTTTTCAATTTTCCTGATCAAATCTTTAGGGTATCCAACAGAAGCGGTGGCAATGTAAGGGATCTTGTGAGCGGCCATAATTCCGACGATGTCTTTTTTGGGGGTATTCTTCGCATCTGGAGTCGTGGTAGTCCGTACACCTTCCGGTGATGATGAACTCATTTGTACTCCCGTGTTCATATAGGCTTCGTTATCATAGCACACATATATGATATTGTCGTTTTTCTCGGCCGCAGCGGATAAGGCCTGCAGGCCTATATCAAATGTTGCACCGTCACCACCCCACGCGAGGACATTTATGTTGCTCTTTCCCATGGCATCCAGGGCCGCTCGAATTCCCGAAGCTGAAATTGCGGTAGTCATAAAAGCGACTCTCAAGGCGGGAATTTTCAGGGCCGACTTCGGAAACCCTCCTGCAATGGGTCCGGAGCAGCCGGGCGGGATCACTATGATAGTCCTTGGCCCCAGAGCTTTCAGGACAAATCTCAAGGTTAGCGCTGCACTGCAACCAGGGCAAGCGGTATGCCCAGAATAAAGGAACTCTTCCTCCGGCAGCGGAAGCCTTATTTTGTCAGTCCCATCCATTCAACCCCCTCCGGTTTGTGGGTGCTTTGACTATGCTCTATAATATTTTCAACATCCTCATCCGTTACATCCCTACCCCCCAACCCTGCAATGTATTCGTAAAGTGGCTGGGTATATTGGTGCCCTTGCAGGGCCGCCTTTATCTCCTGCGCAAAAATCCCTCCACAGCCTGGGGAAAGATCTCGATCTATTACTGCTATCTTCCTGGCGTTTTCAAGTACCTGGCAAACCTGCTCTGTGGGAAATGGCCGAAACATCCTGACCCTTAAAACACCTATCTTTAGTCCTTTACTCCTGAGCCGATCCGCTACCATGCAACAGGTACCTGCTATCGTGCCGGCTGTTATCAATATGATATCCGTTTCCTTACAATGGTGGGCCTGGACCAGGCCATATCCACGGCCAAAGGTTCGTTTAAATTCGCTGTCGATTTCGCTGCAAACCGTCTTGGCTTCTTCCATCGCCTGTTGGAGTTTGTATCGGAAATTGATATAATCATAATCTGCAGGCCCTCCCAGCATGAAGGGATTCTCCACATCGAGACAGTGTCTTGGTGGTGGTGGTGGAAGGAAAGAATCAATCTCCTTTTGCGTCGGGATGTCAACGATTTCGTATGTATGGGAAAGGATAAATCCCTCCAAATTTACCATCACCGGAAGCAAGGTTCGTTCTGATATCTTAAAGGCCTGGATAAACGTATCGAACACCTCCTGTGCGCTCTCGCAATAGAACTGGATCCATCCCGTGTCCCTTTGGGATAGACTATCACTCCAATCGGCCTTGATGTTAAACGGTGCTGCCAATGCCCTGTTAACATTAGCCATAACCAGGGGTAACCTCAGTCCCGAAGCATAGTGGAGTAATTCATGCATTAGTGCTAGCCCCTGGGAACTCGTTGCGGTGAAAGTCCTGGCGCCAGTAGCTGATGCAGCGATACAGGCAGCCATGGCTGAATGTTCAGATTCCACATTAATAAATTTCGCCTGTAAATCTCCTCTCACACAAAACTGCGCAACCATCTCGACGATCGAAGACTGTGGGGTAATTGGATATGCCGCAATGACGTGAGGCTTTCCTGAGATAACTGCATAGGCCACGGCCTGATTTGAAGAAACCACTCTTTTCATCGCTCTTCACTCACCAGTATGATTGCTCCCTTGGGACATTCTTCAGCACAAATGCCACAACCCTTGCAATATTTGTAGAGAATCATATAGGCCTCCTCGTCTGGCCGTACGGCGATGTCAGGGCAATACATCCAACATGCACCGCACCGGTTGCATTTTTCCAAATCTATGACAGGCTTCCGATACCGCCACTCTCCGGTTTCGTTCCCCTCGGTGGTGAGAGATGATATGGTTGTCGGGGGCAAGTCCTTTAGCATATCAACACCATGTCCTTTTCTCATTTCTCTTCTCTGAGCCCTTTCATTGCGATGGAGAGTTTTAACAATTTAGTGACTCATAGGCCTCCAGTGCGGCTTTGGCATTGTCCTCTGTCCCTGACGCGACATACTCGCGAATTGCATCGACGACCGAACCGATGCTTACCGCATGTGTCACCTTCGGGAAGGCACCTAGGATCGTGGTATTCACCATTGGCATAGATGGCGTCCCCAAATGGTGCTTCCGGGCGATCGCACTTGCATTAACGGTGGCCACCCGGTAATTACCGAGGTAAGGGTAGCTGGCGGGATTTTTGTGTGTATTGATAATGACCCAGTGATCGGTTTTTAACCCTTGCGTAATATCCTTTCCTTTGACTAGGCTGGGGTCCAATACAACGACACAGTCTGGTCTGTAAATGCCATATCTTGCTCTGATTTCGTTATCACTGGCTCGGGCATAGGCGATAACAGGTGCACCCCTCCTCTCGGTCCCAAAAGATGGAAAGGCCTGAACGAATTTACCCTCCTTAAAAAAGGCCCAGACTAAGAGTCTCGAAGCGAGAACAACCCCCTGTCCTCCCCTACCATGGAATCGTATTTCGAACATTTCTTAAACAATGCCTCTCTGCTCCAGCCACATAGGCATTAAATCTCTATCTACCTCACGGGCAACCTCCGGGACCAGTCTTTGCATTTCCCTTGCCAATGGCTCACTGACGTTAAAACCTCCAACTGCTCCGTCAAAGACCAGTATATTTTCAGTTCCGGAAACACGCTTGACAAAATCGACCGCTTTGCTCAGATCCTTCGCCTCCATTGCATTATCCATAAAGAAAGGGTTTTGTTCGCAACTTCGAAACAAATCGGCCTGTTGACCAACTACTATCGTTGGTATCTGCTGAGCGAAGAAAGTGCTGGGATACCCCTTAGAGCAATAATTAATAATTAGCGATTTTATAGAAGGATTAGGTGGAGGAAGGATACCCTCCTTGAGTGGCCTGGCATTTGGATAGACCATGTCGGTATAACGGCTGAAGGGTGTAAAGGGGATATTGAGGTCAAACTCATCAACGTTTGCATTCAGGAAGTTACCAAACAGGAGCCCCCCTGCAGTGGTATAAGGTATGGGTCCTGGATAATCTATGATCACGATGGCTTCCTTGATCTTGCTAAGCAAAGTAATGATCCTGCCGTACCAGTCCAGGTTGAAACGGGTAAAGTAGTCATTCTGCTCGATCAAGTCATTGTTTGCATTTACACCGATAATCCCAAAAGGAGATACTTGCATGATCACGGAACAAACGAATTTACTTTGGACAAAAGGGGATTCATAGATCATTCTTGGCAATAAATTGGCGGCTCTGGGCCCCATACTTTGATGGTAAGTTGACCTAGTCTCAATGGTGGCGTAAGACATTGCAAAAGGCTTAAAAAGCCTTCCCATCATCCGGTGGTAGTGCAGTTCGCGTATATCGTTGTTGTGGGCTTGAATGATCCAACGGGTCGAATAAGCCTTTCCGATTCCGTATACCGTGCCTACCTCTGTCTCAATGGGTATTCCACGGTCAACTGGCGTAATACTTTCTGCTTTTCCTTCAAAATGCTCATCCAGCTTGAAACGTTCGATGTATTCGTCGCTTTCGTGGAACCTCAATCCCACTCCTGCTCGCAGATAGATTCTTTGAGTTCCGCACCGCCGGACCACCTCGTCACGTATGCACCTGATCATTTCGGCGTAGAAATCACCCCCGTAAATGCTGAACCCATGGTGAGAAGCCAGGATATTGACCGAATCCTCCTTTTGAATTTTCTCCAGATTTACTCCTTCCAGCGAGCGCATTGTGAGTTCCCTGGCCACCCGAATAACCTCGGAGGGGGATTCTGCAGATATGGGATTAGGGCAACCGGGAAAGAGGTCGCATATGCGTATTGAGGTCATGCCTGGCAAATTAAGTGCGGCCCGAGCAAGTAAGTCCTGGGGCTCTATGTTATATATAGATCTGCGCGGCTCTGCAGGTTGTAAGATAGGCATTTCTATGGCTTCCTTTTACTTCTCGGAAATAACTCGTTCATCCATTGTAAATCATCCGCGATATAGAATTGTTTATATTTATCCTGTAATGCCTTGGGTAACTTCCAGATCGATATGTCGACCCCATACCATTGATATCCTGGTGCCTGGGTCAGCTTAATTCCGGCAGCTCGTAACAGTCTTAATATGCTGGTTATGCAAAGGGTACCGCATCCCGTCCGCGCCCCTGTCGCTCGGGCGATATCTTCCGGGGATCTCGCTCCCAACAGAATCGCCGCGGCCACTTCTTTGGCCTGGACCCTGTGGCAGTGACAAATTAGCTGGTCTGGATACATATGAGCATCTTGACAGATTATGGTCATATCTCCTTGGGAAACATCCGCCGGATTCACGGCAATCTGCAACACCGATTCCCTTTCAATCATCTTGATGGCGTCCTCAGGACAGCGCAACATACAAAGAGAACAGTCAAGGCATCTCTGTTCGTCTATTGCGGCCGATCCCTTTTCCTCATGTTTTTCGATGACGATTGCTTCGACAGGGCAGACCCTAACACAAGTGGCACAGGCGGTGCACCTCTGCCCATCAACCATTGCAACTTTATTAACTCTTCTCAAATCTTTAACTCCTTCCGTCCCAATCTTCTGTGCTTTGCATGGGGGAAGTGTAAATCTGTAACAATTTGAATTCTTCCATTCTCACTTGAGACTATAGGGCCTTATCTTTAGCCTTTCTGGCTTCAGGAGCGTGTAACGACCGTAAGGTATAAAAGCAAGTCTTGCATTTGCGCCCTGCTTTTTGAGAGCTTCATTAAATGCTCTTTCGATCGATTCATAGACAGTCAAACCAATATCTTCACATACGGACAAGTTCTTCTTTTCCGTAACAATCCATACCTCCTTTCGGGCCATAACCTCATAGATCTTGTACCAGGCAAAGCTCTTCTGCCCGGATACCGTTTGTCTGTAGAAATCTAAAACGGCCTGAACCTGTTTCTCTTTGGAGGGGGGCAAGTAACTTCTTAGCACATCCATTCGGGCAAATCCTGGCCAATCCCCGTAGCCTTTACAGGGGGTCGCCATAATGATGATTCCTTTATCTCGAACAATAGGTTCGCAATTCCCCAGTGCCCAACCCGTGTGGAAAAAGAGATCGTCTGTATGGGCAGTAGATCCGGTGATGGCAATATCCACCTTTTCTTGAATAAGTTCATCTAATGAAAATTGATAAATTTGATTGTAAAAGTGAATCGCTTCTTTATTTGATTTTACTGGAGAGCCGGCATTGATAAAGATGACGCGACCTTGATTACTTACAATTACATTGATGCCCATTTGAACATTGGCTAATTCGAGAGCTTCGTATTTGTCATGTTGCATGAGGCAGCCAATGTTGCCAGGAGTGCAATCTGGAGCCAGAGACAATAAGTGGTTAAGTTCCGTGGTCTCATTACTGGTCACAGCGGGAACAATCATACCTGACCCCCCATACCCCCAGGCGGTTGCCTGAGTCGTGCTGATGGTGACAATGATGTCGGCATCGGCAACCACCCTGTGTACGAAGAGCGGCGTTCCCGCTTTGGTTATGCCCATATAGCGATATTGTTCGAAATGGCTAACATCGTTAAAAAAAATGGGGATACCCGATTTGATTAAGTCAGCTCCCAGTTTTTTTTCCAGCTCTTCCGAGCTCAATGGAGGGAGTGTCGCATTACCGATGATGATAGACATTTCAGAGGCGGCTCGCCTGCCTTTTTCAATCAAAACAGGAAGTATATCCCTAGCTGGCGCCTGGCGGAACTGGTTTTCCGTAATAAAGGTAACCCTTTTCCCATTACGAACGAGCTCTGAGAATCTCGGCCCATCCACCGGAGCCTCTACGGCCTCTTCTACGGCACTGGACAAATTCTGAATGCCTTCGGGTTCCCGGGGAATGATCATTGCCTTGAGATTTCTATCCGGTACTTCCAATTCTAAGTAAGCGCCAGGTTTTTCCAATGATTCATATGGAATTTTTAAAATAGCCATCCTCTCCCCTTGTCAAAAGAGCGATGTAATTTGAAATCGACCACTTATCCGGTGAGTTGGCTGACAGATTTTTGATTCATCCGAGTAATCCCTACACTTGACCAACTAAATGATAGAGCCTCAGCTTGAAGCATTCCAAATCTCTAGACCTTTGGGCCAGTCGGTTCAGCATTTTGATTTTGTCATTGATCCCCTCCATGGGGCCACAACAGATTCTATGGCAGAAACAATCTAGGAGGCCATGGCTGTTATGCAACATGGTTTTTATGGCCTTCTTTCCACCTCATTTCTGATCCAAGCGCAATTATCAACCGGATGAGCCGATTTGTTTTACCTATTAACATTCGATATATGAAACGATTATATCCTAACATTTCCCTTTTGTGTCCGTGGTCAATAGCCCATGAGTTAATAGGGCGATAAATTGCTAAGGGATTGATTCCATTACTTTATAAAGCAAACCTGTGAGTGTTTGTTGCTCTTTATGGGTTAGGCAATTTGTCATTGTCTGATGAAGAAAACCCCGATATTCACTCACAACTTTTGGTGCAAGGGCTAAACCCTTTTCTGTAAGTCGAATCCTTTTGACTCTACGATCATTACCCCCTTTCACACGTTCGACCAGACCGTCTCTCTCCATACGGTCGATCAGTGTAGTAACATTGCTATTGCCTGAAAAAATTCTTTGGCTAATCTCGGACAAAGTAAGAAACTCATGGTTGTAAAGCTGACGAATTACACCATATTTTGGGACGCTCAATTGCCATTTTTCAAGTTTCTTGCTGACATGGCGATGTAACTTATCGTGAGTTCGACGGATAGTCGTATAGGCATTAATTGCATCAGTGAATGGAAAGCATTGGTAGCTTTTTGACGATTTTTCATCCCAGGGTTTGATTTGTTCACTTTTCATATGTAAATATTTGACATATGAAAATCTTCTTGTCAACAAAAATTTGGCCTCCTGTGAAAATTCTTCGGTCAAAGATCAAAAAGGGGAGACTTATATCTCTTTAATGGGATATGGCAAGATGACCATCGAGAAGGAAAGGGCTATGCCGAAGTAGCCCCTTCTCTGATAGAAGATAGATCTTTATATTGGACCGACGACACCCCCAGGTGGATGTCTATCCTGTCCATCAGCGGACCCGATATCTTGGATCGGTACCTCTGGACCTGAAGAAACGAGCAGCTACACTCGCGCTTGGGGTCTCCCAAGAAACCGCAAGGATGTTGTTACCCAACTTACAGAAAAATCTAACCGGCTTATTTCTTTAAAGATTCCTGTCAACCCGCCTTATCTGAAGCCTCCAAAACCACCCCTTAACGAGCTTGGTTTGCCACTTAAGGAATATTACACAACGCAGGAGGTATGTAAAGTCCTAGGAATCAAGCCAGATACCTTCAGGAATAGGCTTAGCAGGGGATATTATCAAGAGCCAAAAGTAAGGGTTGGCGGGAAAAGAAGATTCACAGAGAGGGAAATCCGAGGGATTCTTCACACAACGAATGCGTTGATTCGTGAAGGAATCTTCGCGAGCGCTAAAGACTGACGGAATCCATCCCATGATTACTATATAAATCATAAATTTGTTCAAAAGTTCAGCATGATAGCAGGATTGTGAAATCCAAGACTTTGATCAGATTCTTATCGTTAGCTCTGTTGGTTCCTCAAAAGCGATAACTCATGCCAGTATCATTGAATTTTCGTTCAAACAGACCATTCACAGGATATTGTGGTCGACTGTTTGATCCCGGTAAGGCTTTTTCAAGAATCATATCAGTATCACAAGTTTTGCCAAACTCCTTATCCATAACAGATAACATAGGGCGATTAGTCTACGAAAATATACGGAGAAAAGACTTCGCCAAAATATGAATCGCCCCATGACCCGCACCTTGATAATAATCACATAATGGTTGCGGTAGCCTTATCTTTCCGAAGACTCGCCACAATTCCCAAAAACTATCGAAAACTTGATCTTGACATAAAGGGTAAATTTTTACATATTTCTTCATATTGCAGTGATTTTTCATCTTTCTAAAATTGCTAAGGAGGAAAATATTATGAAGATCTATGTGGTCAGGCATGGTGAATCAGTTGATGACATTGAGGATTGTTATGGGGGCATCGCTGATTTCTCTTTGACCGAGGCAGGAAAACAAACAGCAGAGCAGTTAGCTGACAAATTAAAAGATTCAGAAATCAAAATCTTTTACACAAGTCCCTACAAGCGAGCTTTTGAAACTGCGGAGATTATCAAGAAGTCACTCAATTGTGAAATAAGAACCATACAGGATTTGCGGGAGCGCAATTCATATGGGGTTTTATCTGGAGTCAACAAAGCTAAGTCAAAAGAGATATTTTCTAATATCTTTCAGAACCTTAAAGGAAAACCAGGAGATTATTACTCTGACGAGTCCGTTCCCGGCGATGAACCGAAAGATCTTTTCGATCAGAGGGTTCAATCGGCTTTTAAGAAAATAACAGAAGATGCAGATGGATTTGACACCATTGGAATTGTGACTCACGGCAACGTGACAAGATCAATCTATAAAAACATACTGAGTGTAAAAGGCAAGGTTGGCTTGGACCTGCTTGCCATTACGATAATAAATTTTAAGCCATCGAAGATCAGGATAGAAGATAGTCAAGGCGTAGATGTTCATTCGTAAAGATGCCAACTCAGCAAACAATTATTGAACCGTGATGGGTTCGTAAAGATTCCCATTTTAGCTATTCTTGCTTATGTAACTTATTGATATTATTGACGACAATCTGCCGATTTTTAGCTTTTTGCGAGACCGTCAACCTTAACATTAAATGTATTATTCATAATTGTCTTAAATGAGCTCAATACACACAATTTCAGCAGGAGGCATTTTATTTAGGAAAATAGAGAATGCCTATCATATAGTAATTGTGGAGCGAGTTAGAAATGTTGAGAAAAAATGGGGGAATGTTTTACGTCAGCTGCCAAAGGGCCATTGCCATCCAGGTGAGCCGATTGAAGAGACTGCTTTGAGAGAAGTTTACGAGGAGACCGGGTTTAAGGCTCGTATAGTAAAGAAAGCTGGCAGTGCAAACTGGGCTTATGAGAGAAATGGAAAACACTGGATTGAAACCGTTTATTACTTTTTAATGGAGCCAATTTCTCTTATTCAGCATGATCATGACAACGAGTTCGACTTTGTCAAATGGATCCGAATTGAAGAGGCAGGCACTGTTTTATCCTATCCCGAAGAGAGAGAATTGCTTATTTCATTAATAAATGACGGTAGGTTATTTCAAGAATAATGGATTCTTGATGTGATATGCGCTCTAGCAAAGCAAATATTTTAAAACAACTAAGAGGTAGCTTGCGAGAATCAATCATAGATGAATTCTTAGTATTCACTTTCCAGCAATGGCAGTCCGATAAAAATGCAATTTTGAGGCAAATTAAATCATCTTTTTCTGGGGATGACCTTTTAATAGTAAGAAGCTCATGCCTTGGAGAAGATTCCTTGGATAGGTCCCTGGCAGGTTTTTTTCACAGCGAGCGGAAAGTCTCGAGCGCTGATTTCTCAGATTTGGACGATGCAATCAAGCGCGTAATCGATTCTTATTCGAAAAATGGCCGATTTCCATTTCAGGAGGATGAAATTATTATCCAGCGTTATGTTCAAGGAGCAGACATTAGCGGCGTCGTGATGACCATGGACCCAAGGACCAAGGGACCCTATTATACGATTAACTACGATATTTCTGGAAAGACCAATCAGGTTACTAAAGGCTTGATAGGAACCGCCTTGAGAATAACTCGTTGGCAGGACGTGGAGAAGCTCCCCTACCCTTGGAATATGATTCTAAGGGCTGTTCAGGAAATTGAAAACTCCCTGAAATCTAAAGTTCTTGATATTGAGTTTTGCGTGGGAGCATTCCCGAATTCTTACTGATTCAGGGTTACTAATTTGAGGTTTGGCCCC
>CAYRFN010000086.1:0-15712 GCA_964423495.1 uncultured Desulfobacteraceae bacterium | reverse complement strand
TCCTCATGACCTATCACCTCGTGCATATCTTATCGGCGGTCGGGTCGATGAGTTAGTATGTAAGGAACTGGGAGCCGATTACTGGACAAATGATGGTATGAGGGGGGTTCGTTTATGCCAAAAGATCATGGGCGGGAGTTGAATAACTCGTCTGCGATTCGATAGAGTTCTTGTATCTTTTCAAAAAAATCACCAGAATAAAGACCGCTGCATGAGCAGATGATAAAACCACCGCCCTGGGTAAGTGTCCGGACAATTCTTTCATATTCCTTCACGTCGGACGAAGATAGTTCCTCTGCCTCTAACAGCTCCGCGTCGACTCCGGCCATCAAGGTAAGACGTGATCCGTACTTTTCTTTTAAGGAGATAAGATCATTGGCCCGATGCTGGATGGCTGCCAGGCCGTCAAACCCATATGAAACAAGTTGGGGAATCAACATTGTGATATTGCCGCAGGAATGAAAAAGGGAATACGAATGTTCACTATGAATTTCGGAGACCGCCTGGGTATAAAAAGGGAAACAGAGATCCTGAATATCGTCAGGGTCAATAAATGGAGCGCGTTCTCCAGCCATATCATCCGCTATAATAACAGCACCAATTGACATCTCAAGACACCGCCTTATCAAAACATCGACCGCTGCTCGCTCTTTTTCATACGCCTTTTTAAATTCATGCCTTTCCCGTCTCCATCCGGTGAGGACGTTCATCAACCCCCTTTTTTCAGCAAGCCCCTGAAAGGGACCATCGATGAGCGCCATGACGAAGAGGTCATCAATCCTTGAGGCCTCTTCAAGCTCTTTTAGATTGAAGTACCTGTAACCGAGGGCCTTGTTCATTGCGCTATCATTGGATAGGGGAAGACACAATATATCTTGGCCTAAACGCCTTATAAACGCGAGATGGCCTTCCAGGTTATCCTTAAGGCTCGCCTTTTTCAGCAGCTCTGTTCCCAGCCAGAGCTCTCCCCTCGGCGGACGGCCCGGAGACCGGTGTTCAAAGGCCTCTGTGACATTATCGATTGAATTAGCCATATCCTGTAACGGTTAAATCGTTTGATATGGAGGCGATCCTATCGGAGCGGATCCCAACTTCTCTTATCCTAAGGGAATAGCCTGCATAAACGTCCTGTTGAAATCAGGGGCTCCCGCAAGTTCAATATAGCAAATATCACGGACCAATTTCTGAACCGCTTCACGTGTCGTCCTGGAGACAAGCACGACCTTTGCCCCTGCCCCTGCGGCGTTGCCAACCTGGCGAAAGCGGTTTGAGGGAATTGCCGGAAGCATCCCGATGGCGATGGCACTCGCGATGTCCAGATAGCTTCCAAAGGCCCCTGCGACAACGACCTCATCAATGTCTTCGTCCGAGAGCCCCCTTTCTTTTAGGAGTATCTGAATACCGGTCCGAATGGCCGCCTTTGCCAGCTGAAGCTCACGCACGTCCTCTTGAGTGATTGTGATCGCTGGACCGCCACTTCTCTCTTCTTCACTGACGATCACAAACTCTCTGCCTTTTTGACTATCACGAACGCGAGGATGATCTTCCCGTATCCTCCCGTTTGTATCGATAACGCCATTCATAAAGAGTTGCGCAAGGGTGTCAAAGATGCCTGATCCACAGATACCCACCGGCTTTGAGCCATGTATGGTATGGTATTCAACCTGTTGGTCCGTCACCCGCACGTGATCGATGGCCCCCCCGGCGGCGCGCATGCCGCAGGAGATATGGGCGCCCTCAAAGGCAGGCCCCGACGCGCACGAAACACTGCTGATATCGCCGTGAATCGCCAAGGATATCTCGGTATTGGTCCCGATGTCTATTGCCAAAAGAGTTCCCTTGGCTTCCCAGGCCTTAACTGCCAGCAGCATGGCCAGGTGATCACCTCCGACAAAACCGGCAATATTGGGTACCAGATGGACATACGCACCTGGAGCAACAGAAAGCCCCAAATCGCAAGCCTTAATATCCATGGCTCGACTGACCGCCGGAACATGCGGTGCTCGGGCCAACTGTTCCACCGGAAGTCGTAGCAGGAGGTGATGCATGACCGTATTGCCCACCACGACGAGGTCTTTGATCTCTTCGGGTCGAGTATCAACTGCCTCATGGCACAGTTCTTCAGAGAGTGTGGCAATGGCTTCCAAGACTTTTTCTTGCAGGGTTGAGGCATCCTCAGGAGACCGCTGGACGCGGGCCATCCTCGCAATGACATCCTCTCCATATGAGATCTGGGGATTCATAGCCCCCTTGGCGGAGAGCGTCTGGACGGTCTCCAAATCGACGAGATAGCCTGCGATCTTGGTTGTTCCCAGATCAACGGCCATGCCGAGCCTTCGGCTGCCCAAAGGATCCAAAGAGATTACTTCGGTGTCGCGAACCGTAGCAGACGCCTCCCACGTAAGGGATCTTAGTGAAGGAGAGAGAGATCGTAATACCTCTTTATCAATGCTTGTGCATAAAACACCCTGCTGACTCTCAAGCGCCTCAAACAGCCGTTCATCATCCCCTCTTAGGTCGTTCAAGGAAGGAGCTGGCAAAGCCACCTCATAGATCTTAATTGCAGGATCAGGGCTGAGGGGCGTCTCAAGCCCTTCCACCTGGAGCCGTTGCGGGGCGCTTAACGATTCTGCTGGCACGTTTAAAACTAGATCACTTTCTGCATATGTTTGGCAGGCGAGGCGGTATCCTTTCGAAATCTCCTCAGCTGAAAGCACGTCCTCCTCGCTCTGAAGGGGTTTAGATACATCACCGGCGACTATCTGTACCGTGCATTTTCCGCAGGTGCCTGTACCCCCGCAGAGGCTGACCAGGTCGATACCTGCACGGCGTGTGCAGTCCAGAAGCGACAGTCCCGCCGGGAATCGTTCCCTCAGGCCCAAGGGTTGGAATTCGATCTGGAATGACTCTAAATTATTCATAAACGCTGTGTTCCTTTCTGCGCATTGTCAGTGCATGAATATTTTCCAGCTTTGTATTATTCATGGGTGAGACAGCCATAAAAATCGCCGCTGGATAGTAACTCAATCTTATATTTAAGACCATAAAAAACAGGATTTTAGTTGATAAAGTTTACTTATTATGACTTTACTTTTATTTCAAGAGATATATATATTTTTAAATTTTGATACAGACAGTTATTATTTATATACTTGATGAAATGAGGTAGCATTATCACAACTTGAGCAGAGAAAAAAGGGCGTAACCGCATGCCCTTTATCCTATACCGCCTGCTTTCGACCCCAATACGATAAACCCGATCTATCTCATTTCTTTCCAATACGCTATCGGTTGGTTTTGCCCAAATAAACATAGCGAAAACAGTTCCAATAGATTATTTCTTGAAAATATAAGAGGGAAATTCACAGGTCCCATCTGATAGATATGTCAGAAGTTACTTATATGTTTATTAATTCGGGGTTAAATTATTTAATCTATTAACACCCCACTCAGGTTGATGCTTCAGCCATGTGACAGGAGAAAGCGATGTTTATTAATAAAAGGAAACGGTTTATGACTTCAAGGTTTGGAGGCAAATTATGGCAATTGCAGTGATAGGCATGTTGGACGAGAGAGAACAAGGGCCACTCTATCTGAAAGAGATAGGGTGGCGGTTCAATCACCGGAATGAAAACCTGGTTAAAATTTTGAGAATCTATCTAAATAAGCCGATTATCAAAGACCAGCTTTAGTGTAATTTTCATGGGGAATTACCTTAGTCTTTAAAACTCCCCCTCGAGTTCTACTCCTACTGCAATTCGGGCCTTGCTCCCCTATGTTATCTGGAAGCGATTCAATCAGGTGTCACAACCTTGCATACGGCGGTCTCACCTCTCGCCAATGGCACGTCTAACCTTTCTATCGAAAATATTCTAAAAAATGCCCGCCGGTTGGGCTTCACGGCGAACATAGATGATGAGGCGCTCGAATCCGTTTCTCCGTATTTTAGAAACATCGCCGAAAAAAAGGGATTCCCTATTGGCGCACCGATGGAATACAATCTCTTTCATTTTGAACACCAAGTGCCAGGAGGAATGATGATAAATCTCACACGACAGCACAGGGAGGTGGGGATGGAACACCGCGTGTACGAGTTTCTTGAGGAGATCATTCTGGTCCTTAAGGAGTTCGGGTGGACAGCGGTGTCTACACACATTACTCGATACCGCCTTTCTACGATCCGATGATATCGAAGCGCATCTCTTGGGGTAAGGACCGCAATGAGGCCATCAAGAGAATGCGACGAGCGCCGTATGAATACGACATTGTTGGGGTCAAAATCAACATCCCATTCCACATGGCGGTCATGGAAAACCCTCGCTATGTTGAGGAAAAGCCCCTCCCCCCGACCCTTTTCGGAAAAAAAGAGAATAGCCGCGATCGCTGCCACAGCCGCAGTAACCCAGATGCAGCGAAGATAACAGCCTGAACATAGGTAAAATAGCCGTTGGAATCACCTCCTAGGAGAAAGCAAAGCTGGTCCCTGTAGCCCAGGATTATTACTGTATAGCTATAACCGGCAATGAGATTGATAGGAGATAGTAGACTATTTAAGCGTTACCAATTTTTTCCTTGACAAATGGGAAAATTGAAATATAATCATCCACCAGATGGTTGGTTGGTAGGCGTAAACCCTATAGCCCCGTGACTTAGCAGCCATTGCTACTATATGCGGTGGTCCTCTTGAATTCCCATAATTATTATATCTTCATGTCTATAGGGTTCCAAATTTCCCCATTTGTATAGTGAACAGGAGTAAGAAATTATTCTCATTAAGGATCTATCATAATAATTCCGGATACCTCCGAGGCTGTCAATGATATGTCCGGAACTTACTTAAGACTTAAAAATTAAAAAATATAGTGACAAGTGCCAGCGGAGATATTTTACATGTTTTAACGATATCGTCTTTGGGAGATTTATCATTCAAAAAGGAAGTCATCTCTCTGCCAAGTTGCTTTTTAAATCCTATATAAATCTCAGAATTTACAGCGATCATCTTTATATATACTTTGACGCCTACTACAACATGTTTTATAAGGATTAGATAGTCAATATAATAAATAATTCTTAAAATAGAGTTCTAATCCATGGACTAGATTACTACCGGGCTTACTCTCCCGAATTGAAAGAAAAACCGCATACCTGGTCGTTATTTATATGCCGGGCACCCTATGAACCGTATATGCTAGTATAGATAGACAATATCGCTGTCCTGGTAGTATGATGAGAAACCAATTTTCAAAATACAGATCATGATATTTTATTCAATGACCTGGAAGCTTTCAGGGAAAGCCCAGGTCAATGAAGGGGTCTAAAGGATGATTTTGATAACCATAAACAATTTGGAGAGGGAGGGATTTCGATGAAAAAGAAAAGCATCTTTTTAACGGTAATGATTGTATGCTTGGCGATGATTCTAGTGGCGATGCCAGCGTCTCCTGGATACGCAAAATCAAAAGATAAAAATGTGATTAAAATCGGGGCGCTGGTTCCCCTAACAGGCCCATTTGCCATGTGGGGAAAGATGTTTCAGAACTCCATGGAGCTGGTCCTGGATGAGAAGGGTTGGAAAGTAGCAGGAAAAAAGATTGAATTTATTGTGGAAGACGAAGGCGGTGTGGATGTCAGTTTAGCCCTCGAAAAGGCCAAAAAGCTTGTAGAAGCGGACAAGGTAGACATTATGATGGGTCCGTTCTTTGGCAGTTCCGCATTCACAGTGTTGCCCTACACATCATCGATACCGATCGTCAACGTAAAATGGAGTGAGCCGGGGATTGAGAAAGATGAACTCGGGAACAAATACGCCTTCTGGGGTGCCATGTCCTATTATGACAATACCTACCCTCTGGGGATCTATGCCTATGAAGAAAAGGGGATTCGAACGGTAATCTCAATAGGCAGTGATTATGCCTGTGCCTATGATTTTGTCGGAGGTTTTATGGATGCCTTTAAATCCAAAGGAGGAAAAGTGATTCAACAGCAGTGGGCCCCTTTAACCGAAGCGGATTACTCTCCCTATCTATCGAATTTGAAGGAGGCCGACGCGTTTGTATGTGGCGCACTTGGGCCTCCGGCCAAACTACCCCTCTTCGCACAATATGATGAGTTGGGGCTTTTCAAAAAGATGCCGATATTCATATCAGAGATCGGGACCCTGCCTCCGCCGGTTATGCAAGAGATGGGTGACAAGATTATCGGCATTATAGGCATTCAAAAATTTCTAAAAGACAACAATCAGGAAGCGAAAAAATTTTTCAAATCCTATGTCGCAAAATACAAGGGAGAACCCGACGAAAAGGCCTGTGACGCCTATAACGGGATGACAATTGTCATGGAAGCCCTCAGAATCACCGGTGGGAATACTGATCCCGATGTTTTGAAAAAGGCCCTGCTCGGTGTGAAAATGACTCTTCCCACAGGTCCCTTTCAGTTTTCCGAGGGCAGGATAGGTATGCAGCCGCTGCGTGTTGTCGAAGTTAAAAAGATTAACGGCAAACTCCAGTGGGTACCCATAAAGGAATATCCTCCCATGAAACCGCACATCAAGATTTACCCTTAGTCCATAAGCCGCTCAATCTGTTTCCAGAAAGAAGGGTGAGTTAGAGGAATGCCGGATATTACTAAACAGAGGGAATAAAGGAACTCTGCCAACATATCCGGCATTCCTCGTATAAAAGCCTTTCCCAGCTTACATGCCGAGGAAAGGTGGCCATTTCATGGAGTGTGTGATTTTATGGAGCTTTTGGTTCTGAATATCTTGAACGGCATCTCATTTGGGGCGATCCTATTCCTGTTATGCTCCGGTTTATCCTTAATATTCGGGGTCATGGGGATACTTAATCTATCTCATGGAGCCCTTTATATGGTCGGTGCTTATGTGGGATGGACGATCGCTGTCCAAGAGGGCTTGAATTTTTGGCTTGCCGTCCTGGCGGGTGGGGGAGTCGCAGGGCTCCTCGGTTTGATCATGGAGAAGGGATTTTTCCGCAATCTCCACGGAATGATCAATGAACAGGTATTGCTTACCTTCGGCTTCATCTACATCTTAACGAACCTGAGTCTTTGGATATGGGGCGGGGTTCCGAAGGCCCCTTTTACGGCGCCCGGTCTTTCAGGGTCAATTGAGATTATGGGTGACTGGACCTATTCCAAGGCCCGTCTCGTCATTACAGGGGTAGGGGTCATCTTGGCCGTCGCTTTGTGGTGGTTACAGACAAGAACAAGGATCGGGGCTATTATCAGGGCAGGGATGGATAATAAGGAGATGACCATGGGGCTGGGAATCAATTACGAAGCGGTTGCCGCAGCCGTATTTGTCCTGGGTTGTTTTCTGGCGGGAGGGGCGGGTGTTATCGGAGCTTATCTTTTTGGAGTTAGATTAGAATTTGGCTTTAGTATTCTCCTGTTGGCGATAGTCGTCGTTGTTGTGGGGGGCACAGGGTCGGTCCAGGGGGCCCTTGTGGGCGGTATTCTTATCGGCTTGATCATCAGCTTCGGCAAGGCCCTGTTTCCGCAAATCTCCATGTTTCTTGTTTATCTGACCATGATCATCATCCTGCTGATAAAACCTTCCGGTATTATGGGAAAAAAAGGCTAAAAGGAGATGATGGCTGGTTTAGAGCTAAAGAATCTTTCCCCGAGGCGGCGTTTCCTGGCTCAATCCGTTCCCTATTTATTAGGGTGCGCTATCTTCATGGTTCTGCCCATTTTCCTCCCCTTATATGTTCAAAGCGTCATAACCAAGGCCCTCATTTTTGCTGTTTTTGCCATGAGCCTGGATATCGTCATGGGTTACACGGGTCTGTTTTCACTGGGACATGCCGCGTTCTTCGGTGTCGGGGGGTACACGGCGGCCATTCTCATAAAAAAGTTTGATATACTGAGTTTCTGGATTGTCGCGCCCTCCAGCATCCTGATGGCAGCAATATTCGCTGCGTTGTTGGGCCTTATCGCTTTAAGAGTGTCCGGAATCTATTTTTTATTGGTCACCTTCGCATTATCCATGTTGCTGGTAAGTCTGGCATCCAAATGGTATTGGGTCCGGGGAACGGATGGGATGGCGGGAATTTTACGCCCGGATATCGGTCTTCCCTCGTTTCATTGGAACACGATCAAATTCTACTACTTTACTTTCCTGATTTTAGTCCTCTGTTATTTATTGATGCGATGCATTGTCAATTCACCATTCGGATACACTTTAAGGGGAATCCGGGAGAGCGAATCCAGGATGAGCGCCATGGGGTACAATGCCTGGCTGCATAAATATATCGCCTTTATCATAGGCGGTCTGTTCGCGGGCGCAGCCGGAGTCTTATTCGCTTACCAGAGTGGGGTCATTGCTCCGTGGCATCTCGGGGTCAACGTTTCTACTCTGGCCATACTCATGTGTATCATCGGAGGTCTTGGCACCCTATGGGGGCCGTTTTTAGGGGCTTTGGTGATTATACTCGTGGAGTATTTCTCCAGCATCTACGTCCCGGAAAGGTGGCCATTAATTTTGGGAGCGGTTTTTGTAATTGCCGTGATGTTTCTAAGGGGCGGTATTGCAGCCCATCTCAGCCGGTTGTGGGGAAGGATGATATGGAAGCATTAAGGGTTGAGAGCCTGAACAAGGAATTCGGCGGTCTTGTGGCTGTCCATTCCATCTCCCTGAATGTGAACGAGGGAGAACATCTTGCCATCATCGGACCAAACGGCGCCGGCAAATCAACACTGTTTAATCTTCTTGGAGGGCAACTAAAACCAACTTCAGGAAAGGTCTTTTTCGAAGGGCAGGATATTACTGAACTAAGTCCATATCACCGGACACATATGGGGATCGCGCGCACCTTTCAAATACTCAACCTCTTGAAGGAACTCACGGTAATTGAAAACATGCTGCTGGCCCTACAGGGGACAAGAAGCTCCCGCTTCCAGCTGATCCGCCCCATGAGGAAGTATAGCCAGCTTTTTTCAAGTGCTGAAACGTTGCTGAGTTCAATGGATCTTTGGGATAGAAGAGACGATATCGTCCGTACCCTTTCCTATGGCGAGCAGCGCAAGCTTGAGATCGTACTCAGCCTGGCCTCGAAACCGAAACTTCTTTTATTAGACGAGCCGAGCTGCGGGTTAACCGCCGCTGAGAGCTCTGAAATCACAGAAGCCATCAATAATCTTGAAAGAGGAATTACAGTCATGTTCGTGGCCCATGATATGGATTTGGTATTCGGCGTGGCCCAACGAATCATTGTCCTCCATTATGGAAAGGTTATCGTGGAAGGTCGTCCAAGTGAAATTCAAAATGACCCAAAGGTCAGAGAGATTTACATGGGCCCGGAAAGAGATGGCAATGTTAGAGCTTATTGATGTGCATACCTATTATGGGGACAGCTACATTCTCCAGGGCATCTCCTTGAAGGTGGAGGATCGTTCAGCAGTAACACTCCTTGGACGTAACGGGATGGGAAAGACAACCACCTTACGAACGATAATCGGATTTACACCGCCGCAAAGGGGCACGATTCGTTTCAAGGATAAAACCATCAACGGTCTGAAGCCCTTCAGGATAGCTCAAATGGGTATAGGCCTGGTTCCCCAGGGAAGGCAGATTTTTCCTTCCTTGAGCGTTTACGAGAACCTGGTCATGGCAGCACGTGACGGTGACCAGGAGGGAGATTGGAATCTTGAAAGAATCTATAACCTTTTTCCCATATTAAAGAGTAGGGCTAAGTTAAAAGGGAGTCTTCTCAGCGGGGGTGAGCAGCAGATGCTGACGATTGCACGCGCACTCATGACAAATCCCTCGCTTCTCCTTATGGATGAACCTTCCGAAGGTCTGGCCCCCCTTATCGTCCAGGAAATCGGAGCGACTATCAGCCGCTTAAAGGAAAGCCGGATGTCCATACTCCTCGTGGAGCAGAATCTTTACATGGCCTTGGATCTGGCGGACTATGTCTATATCTTAAGTAAAGGCGTGATCGAGTATGAGTCAACGCCCGATGAACTGGAAGCTAATGAGGAGATTAAAAAGAGATGTCTTGGGGTATCAGGTCACTAAAAAGGAAATTACTATGAGAATTATTGATCCCCACCTGACCGGCCTTAACACCCTTCAAGCCCGTCTCGATTCCGGTGCCATGGTGGGATTGAGCGTCTGTTATGACAAACTGAGCCCGGAAGATGCTGCAACGGTGGTTATGGAAAATCCCGACAAAAGGGATCGTCTCCTGATTAATTCCGAGTTCGGTTGGGGAGGGGAAGGTTATTTTTCCGTTCCAAGGTCTGTTCTTTCTATGAGAAAAAAGGGATTGAAGAGAGATGAGATCGAACAAGTCACCTGGGAGAATCCGAAAAGGTTTTTTAATCTGGAGATCGATTAGATAGAGATAGTCCGGGCCATTTGAGCAGGTTGGAATAAATTGAAATCATAGGCAAATTTTTTGTTAAAGACAATCTTAAATTAAAGAAAGGAGTTCCTGTGAAATATAGGGTTGGCGTGGATGTTGGAGGAACCTTTACTGATTTTGTCTCAATTGATGAGCAAGGGAGGATAAGGATAGCTAAGGCCCCTTCAACTCCAGATGATGCATCCGTTGGCATAGAGGACACCCTTATCAAATCGGGCATAGACCTACACAAAGTCACCTTTCTTTCCCATGGAACCACTGTAGGTGCCAATACCATCATCGAGAATAAGGGTGTCAGGACGGCTATTGTCACCACCAAAGGATTCGGAGACCTTATAGAGATACGCAAGGGCGCAAGGGCGCCCACAAATCCCTTAGACATGTATGACCTTCAGATGGATCTTCCCCAGGACTATGTTGGTGGTTATAGTCCGCTGGTTGAGAGGCCATTTTGCTTTGAAGTACCGGAACGAGTAGACTATGAGGGAAATGTAATAAAGGAACTGGATGAGGATGAAGTTCGACGCATTGCCAAAGAGATTCGCGATAGTGATGTTAAGGCAGTAGCCGTATGCTACCTGTTCTCTTTTGTGAACCCGAAACATGAACAGCGTACCGCACAGATACTACGTAAGATGCTGCCCGATGCATGTATCTCTGTCTCTTGTGAAATTCTGCCTATAATCAGAGAATATGAGCGGCTTAGCACTACCACTGTCAATGCTTACATCATGCCTATCATGCAATCCTACCTGCTCAATCTGCGTGATAAGCTCAAATCTCTGGGTTTCACTCAAGAATTCTATCTTATGCAGTCCAGTGGCGGCATAATGTCATCAGAAGTGGCCGCCTTCAGACCGGTTTACACCATTGACTCTGGGCCGGCCGCCGGGGTAACTGCTGCCGCCCAGCTGGGCACCATGCTGGGCTTCACAGATGTTATATCCTTTGACATGGGTGGGACTACAACCAAGGTCTGCGTTGTTCATGAAGGCAAACCCTCAATTACCACCCAGTTCTGGGCAGATGGTAAGTACTTCATCGGCGCACCGGTTATGGATATGGTTGAAATAGGCTCCGGCGGCGGCAGTATTGTGTGGCTTGACCGCTCCGGGTCCGTTCACATCGGGCCACAAAGTGCGGGCGCCAAGCCCGGACCAGCCTGCTATAAACTGGGCGGCACAGAGGCCACCGTCACCGATGCCGATATGACACTTGGCTACATTAATCCCGATTACTTCCTGGGTGGAGATATGACCGTAGACGTAGAGGCATCCAAATCTGCTATCAAGGAGAAGGTAGCGGATAAACTTGGCATGAGCATCGCTGAGGCGGCTCACGGCATCTACCGATTAGCCAATGCTAATATGATTGGAGCCATGCGCGTCGTTACCGTGCAACGGGGATATGATCCCAGGGGCTTTACCATGGTTGTCTCCGGTGGCACTGCAGCCATACATGCCGTACGTATGGCACAGGAACTGCGTATTCCCCGTGTGGTCATACCTCTGATACCCGGCACCTTTTCCGCCCTGGGGCTTATCACTGCTGATGCCAGGTATGACATGCTCCGTTCCTATGTCTCCCGTGCCTCACAATCTGACCCAGGGCAAATACAAGAAATCTATAGTGAGATGGAGGAGGAAGGACTGCGTAAAATAGGTGAATTGGGGTTCAAGAAAGAAGAAATCCTTCTCAACCATGAAGTGGCTATGCGCTATGTCGGCCAAGCGCATGAAGTTACCTTTGAAGTTCCCCTTAGACAGAAAATAGACCACAGGTTTATTAAGAAGCTGGAAGATATGTTCCACGATCGGCACCAGTACCTCTTTGAACACTCTTCCCCTGATGCCGCTACCGAATTTGTCACCCTTTCAGCCTCAGCAACAGGTCCCATCGCTAAAGGCCAGATGTTCGAGATTGAAAAAGGCTCTCCCAGTGCTGACCAGGCCAGGAAAAAGAATAGAGAGGTTTACTTTGAGGAGTCAAACGACTATGTTGACTGCCCAACCTTTGAACGTTCCCTGCTTAAAGCGGGTAACATATTAACCGGTCCAGCTGTTGTGGAACAGATGGACACAACCATCGTAATTCCTCCCAAGCAAAAGGCCAAGATTGATAAGTTTGGCAATATAATTATTGATGTTGCTCCCTGAGGCATAGTGTTCAACAATAATTATGGTGAAATGAGGTGTCCTAATGAATGAAAGAATTGGAGCTAAGGATGTATTTACCTTTGAAGTGTTACGCAGTTTGATGGAGTCTATCCCTCGGGAGATGGCTGAGGTCTTGAAACGGACATCCTATCACCCCATCTTTAATGAGGTGCTGGACTTTTCCACAGCCTTACTTAACGGCAAGGGAGAGTTGGCAGCCCAATATGTAGGCGTCCCGGTGCACCTTGGTGCCCTGGAACTATGCGCCAAAGCCATCGTCAATCGTTTTGGAATTGATGGATTAAAACAAGGAGATATAATCATCCATAATAATCCATTCCCGGGAGGGACCCATCTACCCGATATAGATGTCCTGGCGCCGATCTTCTATGAGAAGAATCTTATCGCCTTTGCCATCGCCAGGGGACACCATGGAGATATTGGCGGCATGCATCCCGGGAGCTTTGCTGGCGATACTACCAGTATCTTCCATGAGGGAGTGCGGATACCCCCGGTAAAGCTATATGATGAAGGGAATCTGAATGAAGGGGTAAGGGATCTTCTTCTGAACAATGTCCATATTCCTACCTACACATGGGGAGACCTGCAGGCACAGGTAGCAAGTTGCCGTGTTGGTGAGAAGCGAATGGGCGAGATGTTTGACAAATACGGGGCTGATGCTATCGAGCAGACTATCAACTGGAGTTTTGACCATTCTGAGCAACTCATGCGGGCCGAGATTGAAAGGTGGCCTGACGGGACATATAGTTTCGCCGATTACCTCGATAATGATGGCATTGATAAGGACAGGGAAATCAAAATCCATGTTAAAATTACCGTGAAAGGTGACAATATAACCTTTGATTTCAGTGACTCTGACCCTCAGGTCAAGGGCTCAGCCAATTGCGTCCTGGGGAACCTGACCTCAGGGGTATATACTGCCTTGTTCAACCTTACCGACCGAACTATTCCAAAGAACCACGGGTGCTATCGGCCAGTGACCATCATCGCCCCTGAAGGCCTGGTGGTCAACGCCAAGTTTCCATCACCGGTTGTCAGCGGCAATACCGAGACAAACCTGAGAATCATTGATACCATAATTGGGGCGCTGGCAAAGGTCATGCCTGAGAAGGCTATCGGCGCCTGCCAGGGAACCACCTGCAACGTAATTTGGGGAGGAACTGACCCCCGGAATAATGAACCCTATGCCTTGTATCTTTCTTTTGGCGGAGGCGGTGGTGCGAGAGCAACAAAGGATGGTTGGACTGTACAGGTTGGTGCGCAAATAGGGGGCGCCAACGGACAGGTCCCCATAGAAGAGGTTGAAACTAAATACCCATTTTTCATCGAAGAGGCTTCCTTGGTCACGGATTCAGGGGGACCGGGAAGGTTCAAAGGCGGCAAGGCGCAACTATGGAAAATGCGCGCAGTAGGACATACCAGTGAGATAGGTGGTTGCCAGGATAGAAGCGTAATATCTCCCTATGGGATATTTGGTGGAATGCCCGGCCTGCACGGCGATAACAGGGTAATCCGTAAGAATGGAGAGATTGTTCAAACTGACAGATCAGGTGGGGTAACAATTACTCCCGATGACCTGATTTCCCTCAGGTTTCCCGGCGGTGGAGGCTATGGTGATCCCTTGGATAGAGACCCGGATTACCTGCAACACGATATCGACCATGGACACGTCTCGATGGAGAGCGCGGAGAGGGACTACGGCGCGGTTGTGGACAGAACGACCCTCCGGATTGACCGTGAAGCGACCGCGGCCAAGAGAAAAAAATTGAAGGATGAATGGAAGCGGGATGAGATATTTATCGATCAGCAAACTAAACCCTTTGCAAGGAGGCCGTTCCGTATTATCCGAATGGATGAGGAGGTAACATGTCGATCTTCACTAACCACTCTGGAATGATCGTTTTACAGCGAGATTTTAGCCCGAGCGTGCTTTCTTCTTCTCCGCCCACGTTCTTTTCGCCTCGGCCGCTTCTTCTGTACCCCAATACAGACGCACCGCGGCCTGGGCCATATTTTCAAATCCGTTCATATGGTCAGTATCAGCATTAAAGGCAAATTTCATGAATTTGATAGCGGTCGGGGACATGTCACAGATTTCTTTACACCATGCTTCCGCCTCTTCCTGAAGTTTATCCAAAGGTACCACCTTATTAACCAGCCCCATCTCCAGGGCCTCCTTAGCGGTGTATTGTCTGCACAGGAACCAGATCTCCCGCGCCTTCTTTTCTCCCACAATTCTTGACAAATAGGCCGCGCCAAAACCCGCGTCAAAGCTGCCGACCCTTGGCCCCGCCTGTCCGAATATGGCGTTTTCAGAAGCAATGGCCATATCGCAGATAGTTACGAGGACATTGCCGCCTCCAATGGCGTAGCCGTTTACTGCGGCAATGACAGGTTTGCTTAAAGTCCTGATGGCCTGATGAACCCGAGTATGCCAGTAATCCATATCCTCAGCGTAACCGGCGCCTCCCTCTATCTCCTTTACGTCTCCCCCTGTACAAAATGCTTTTTCTCCGGCTCCGGTCAGAATAACCGCCCTGATATTATCATCGAGATCAGCATCTTCAAGGGCCTGAGCCATTTCTCTTAACGTACGGGGTCGGAAGGCGTTGTAAACTTCAGGACGATTAAGCATGATTTTTGCAATCCCGTCTTTCTTAGTGTAGATCAAATCTTCAAATTTCATATCTTATCCCCCAAATTTAATTCTTTTGTGGCTTGTTCCCGCAATATAAATTTCTGTACCTTTCCTTGTGGCGTTAGAGGTAGTTCTTCAGTAAAGAACAGGTATTTGGGGGTCCTCAGGTTAGACATTTTATCTTTACAAAACTCAATGATTTCTTCTTCGGAAGCCTGTTGCCCCTTTTTTAATATTACAAACGCCGCCCCCACTTCCCCTAATCTTTGATCCGGCACCCCGACGACTGCTACATTTCCGATCTTTGGATGTTTCAAAAGATAATTTTCTATTTCTGCCGGGGAAACGTTAAAACCACCGACAATGAACATTTCTTTTAACCTGCCCGTAATTGTCACGTAACCATCTTCGTCCATTTTTCCAAGATCTCCCGTGTGAAGCCATCCGTCTCTAATGGTTTCGGCCGTTATTTCGGGCATTTTGTAATATCCTTTCATAAGTTGACTCTG
>CAYRFN010000085.1:0-15776 GCA_964423495.1 uncultured Desulfobacteraceae bacterium | reverse complement strand
TACAACTCACAATTCCCAAATTCATCCTATGCAAAAACTTAACCGGAAATTACTGGGTTTTTTCTGACTTTTAATTCTGTGAATTTCAGGCTTAACCCATTATATAAATTAATAACTTGTTGGTTAATAATTCACGAATCCCAAGGATATACTTTTTGACCTATGTTGCCTGAATACTGCCTATAACCGCAGGTGTAACTCCAATAACCGGGAATTTCTATTCAGGGAAAGGGCCTCGATAAATGCACCTTAGACAGGCTGTTTTACCCGGCATTACGGTCATGGCCCGTCCCTCAAAGCTATAATACCGCCGCATGAAAAAAAGGGGCATTCTTGTACAATGCAGACTTATTCAACAGGTATCTTGTTTTTAAGTTATCCATAGCATCAACAATCAAATCAAAGCCATTGACACCGGAAATAAATGTCTTTGCCCTTTTCAGCTTTTCCTGGCCCTCTTCCCCGATCTCCTGAATCATTATTTGTCTATCACACCTTTCCTGCCCTCTTGAGGCAAGCATACCGATTTATGACCTCCAGAAATATATTATAGGTTTGAACTATTTATACAATCAGCTCCCGTTCGTAAGCCCGGCAGGTGCCCCCTTCACACTGGATCACATAATGGCATTGAGTTCTATTCATATGAGCATTCACAATGGGTCTTGTGAAATATATTCTTTTGATTTTTTCCCTTTTGTTGCCTTGGTTGCAAATTTTGCTTTTCCATATTTTTTTCCTCATAGTGTTTAATAGCTTTGGTAAGAGCTTGCGCACCAAGGTTGGAACAATGCATTTTTTCCTTTGGAAGCCCATCTAGGGCCTCTGCAACCGCCTTTTTCGATATAGTTTTAGCCTCTTCCAGGGTTTTACCCTTGGTCATTTCACTGACTTTGCTTGACACTGCAATAGCTGCAACACATCCGAATGTCTTGTATTTTACGTCAACCAGTTTGTCATCTTTTACCTTGATATAGAAAGTCATCATATCCCCACATACTGGATTGCCAACTTCTCCGATTCCGTCAGCATCCTCTATTGTACCCACATTTCTTGGGTTTGAGAAATGGTCCATCACCGTTCCTGAATACAATTCTTACTCCTTAACATACTTATATGCTTTCGTTTTTTCAATCATATTATTTAAATTTATATATGTAGACCAATGAAAACTACTAAAAGGTCATAACGACATTTTATTGGTTAGATAGGAATTCTTTTTAATCTTTAATAGCGTACGTATTCTGAGTGAAATACCCCGCGCTGTGAAGAGAATATTTTTCGTGCGGAGGTACTTTTCCCATCAGATCTCCTGAAGTATAACAGCAGGATCCATTCTCGAAGCACGCCACGAGGGGACTATGCTGCTCAATACGCTGAACACAAGCGCCGTAAAAACGGCCAATGGAATCAACCATAAGCTCGGGTATACATGGATGTTAAGAAATTTGGGAGAGAGCCATAAGACCGCAAGGGCTCCTATCCCATAGCCCAACAGACCCCCTAATATGGCCAAGAAAACGGCCTTCGTTATAAAAACAACTAAAATGGTCTTCGTTGTGGCGCCTAAGGCCGTAAGAATCCCGATCTCCCGTCTGCGTTCATGGGCATTGTGAAACATCTCATTTCCGATACTGATACTACCAAGAACAAGGATAATCGCCAACAGTGCAAAGGCATATTTCCGGATGGAATCTATTACCTGGATCTGTTTTTTTGCCATCCTACGATGGGTTATGACCTTTGTTTCTTCCAGCATTCCCTCCAATTCCGAAGCCATCTTTTCAAGATCCTTGTTGCCCGTATAGAGGATCCGAATTTCACTTAGAGAAGAAGGCCTTTGAAACAAACTCTGCAAGGAACGAAGATGAACATAGATTCGGAAATCATCGATTGTTCCCTGTTTGGGGAGTATACCCAGCACTCTCATCTCTCGTCCTGACGGATTTATGATGGAGCCTTTCCTTGTATTCATGACCCTTTTCAATTCTATCCCGAGCACCGCTCCATTAGAGTTTTCGGCAAGATCCGCCAGGACTTCCCAGGGGTCTTCATTTTGAATTTCCTTTACCTCTGGTCGAAGCATTTTCTCCGGCAGGATTCCAGTCAGAAGAACGCGGTTTTCTGCGATTTGCAAGGGTATGATCAAACGAGGATCGATTCCCTCGATCCCTTTAATGTCTGCCTCAAAAAGTTTAAAGAAGTGGCTCTCAGACATATGGACGCGGCCCAGGATCTTTTGATCAGCAGAGTAATATGAAAAAAGATCAAGCTCTGCAGGAATGACCACCATATTTGCACCCAGGTTTTTCAAATAACCATGCACTGTTTGTTGTGAAGAGGCATTGAGAGATAAAATGACCACAATAAGCCCTGTAGCTAAAACGAGGGCAAGGAGGGATGCCAACAGACGCCACTGTCTTTGCAATGCCTCTTTTATGACAAGCTTCCACAGACTCAACGAATTGTCTCCTCATTAAAAGACGTTATTTACAGGTGTTCCCTCCGACACCACTGCCTGAACCGCCGCAGCCGCTGCGAGCAGCCAGGACCTTTTGAAAGGCCATGAAGAGGTCCTTTCTAGATACGGGACCCTCGAAACGGCTGCCTAATTGCCCGGTTTGAGAAATCACGAAGGTCAGGGCCTGATCTTGATTTGTTGCTACCTTGAGCATTTTCAGGAGGGGCCTTTCCTCCATATTTGTCGGATCTACCTGAACAATCCGAACTGAGTTCCGAAGAATTTCACCGCCCTTGGAAACGTCCCTCTTAACACTGAGGGCATGCTTCCAATCAGGTGCCTGAACAGTAAGAAAAATCACCCTCTGGTCCTGAAGACCTCTCAAAATCTCAGCCATTGCAGGAGAGATAAATGCGCTTTCCAGCCTTTCAATTGTTATGTTTTTCTTCATTTCGCTCACAACAACGCCATTAGGGGCAATAACAAGAACAGTCGGACTGGAAAAAATCCTGAATTCCTGCTGAATCTTTTTATTCTCTTTTTTATTGATATCCACGTGTGATATCTGCACCCGATCCCCCCAGACCTCTGCCCCTTCCGTTAATATCGGCTTTACGTCATCACATTCTTTACAGCCTTTCTGATAAAAGAAGAGGATTGTATGACGGTTACGAAGCCTTGCTTCCATGAGCTGCTCTTTTACAGGATGCATAGGCCCCATGAAGGCGTGGATCAGCGCCATCCCCCTTTTTCCGCCGTCAAGCAACTTATTCAACTTTGTGAGTAAGGCCGGCCTTACAGAACAATCTGCGTCTTCCTTTTCACAAAAAGCTAAGGTTAATCCGCATTCGCATGTACAGTCCAACACCTCCTTTATCCTCACCGACTTGGGTTGGTCCTGATCAGTGGGCTTTACAGTTTTTGCACCTATATGGCTTGTAAAAACTAATAAAAGGACAATAGCATACGTGCCTCTGCAAAGGGTCTTTGAAATGCTCTGAAACATGATTTCCTCCTTACGGTTAAGAACGAAGTTCTGTGACTATACCGTTTGTGATTTGAAATTTACGATTGCTTTCACCAGCGTTCTGATGATCATGGGTAACCATGACTACCGTTATCCCCTTTTCCGAAAACGCTTTGAAATAACTGACGATTTCACGGCTCAATTCCGAATCCAGATTGCCGGTCGGCTCGTCGGCCAAGATAATGGATGGATCATTGGCAAGTGTTCTGGCCAGAGCCACACGTTGGCGCTCCCCCACGCTTAACTGTGCCGGGCGATGTTTGATACGATGAGAGAGACCCATGCGATCCAGAAGTTCTCGAGCTTTCCGGTTTTGTTCCTTCTTTGAAATTCCTGCCAGACTCATAGGAACCTCCACATTTTCCAGGGCGGTCAGATAGGGTATCAGGTTAAATGTTTGAAACATAAATCCCAGGGTATGTAATCGTATCCTGGCCATTTCATTTGATTCCATCTTGTAGATCGAGGCCCCATTGATCCATACCTCTCCAGAGGTAGGTTCAATCAGGCCGCCGATTGTTAGCAAGAAGGTGGATTTACCACTCCCACTGGGACCAACAACGGAGACAAATTCACCCTGGCCAATGGAAATGTTCACGCTATCCAGGGCTACGATCTTTTCGCCATGTTGATTGAAAATCTTGCTCAGATTCTCTATCTCGATCATAATCACTCCTCCATCAATAAAACAGCAGGATCGCTTTTGGTTGCGCTGAGGGACGGAATCCAAGAAAAAAACACTGTCAAACCCATGGTCCCCAAAAGCGCCCATATCACTATTTCCTCCCTTGGCTCAATGTTTAAGCCCAAAAATTTCGGGCCTAACCATGTGGCGGCTCCCATCCCTATGGTGAAGCCGAACAGCCCTCCAAAGAACCCTAAGGCTATCGCCTTTTTGATGAAGATCAGAAAAATGTACCTCGCAGTAGCGCCCATGGCCATCAAAATACCGATTTCCTGGCGTCGCTCCAGGACATTGGATGCCATGGTATTGCTGACCAAACCCCCTCCCACGACCAGCACCACCAGCAAAATGACAAAGGTAAATCGTTCCATAAGGCGGACTGTTCCCGCCTGGGTTTGTGCGATTTGAGTGATCGTTTGTGTCTTCACCCCTGGAAGCAGTTTCCGGATATTCCCGGCCAAGGCGACCATGTCCTGCTTGCAGCCGCACCCGATCAGCTCAATGGCATTAAGCACCCTCCCCTTCCCAAGGATTTCCTGGCCTTGATGAAGATGAACAAAGACTCGAAGGTCATCCGCTGAACCGATCTCTTCCATTACTTTGACAACCTCGAAGTCATGGCCGTCGATTTTGAGATGATCTCCGATACGCTTATCGAGAAGTCTTGCCGATTCTTTGCCGAGGAAGACCTCGTTTTTCTCAATGTTCTCCAAAGAGGCGCGCTCCCGGGTCCTGCGAGATGCTTTCAGGAAACCTTCCGGATCCACCGAAGGATCTGAATGTTGATGTTTTGCTTCCACTCTTTCCTTTTTGTGGGCCTTCTTTTCTTCATTCTTTTCACCCATCAAAAAACCAAGCCCATCAGATCTCCATTTAGGCCTTACCTGATGTTCTTTTTTGGGCAGAACCCCAGTTAATATGAGCCTTTCGCCCTCGATGAAATAGGATGAGGAAAGCTTTGGGATCACATGGTGAATTTTTTCAGCAAGTTCCGAAGAAGTGAGCCTGTGGACATAATCCTCCGGAATAACTTCATCCTGGAAATCTGCTGTGTAATAACCCGATAACCGAGCCGATATTGGAAGAATAATCATATTGGCACCAAGGGTATGCATTTGATCGGAGATCTCGTCCCTTGCAGAGACAGTGATTGTACGGACAGAAACGATTACTGCCACAGAGACCATGAGGGCAACAAAGGTCGAAAGAACCCCTGTCTTTCGGTGCAAGATCTCTTTTAATATGATTTGTGCCGGTCTCATAATAATTGCCTCAAAAACACTTTTATTTTAGAAGAACAACCTCATTGACAGGAGCTCTCTCCTGTAACCCCATAACCGGGTTGGCAAGCGCTGCCCCCTGTAATTGTGGATTGGCCACATCCACTTTTCATGGCCAGAATCTTCTGGAAAGAATCGAAAAGCCTTCTTTCTGTCAAACCGCGCTCAATCTTCTCAATTAACAAACCTGTTGGCGCAATTACAAAAACCGGCGGCTCTTTTGTCTCCCCCTTATATTTCAAGGCTGACACAAGAGACTTCTCGGAACGGTCATTGGGGTCTAGCCAGATCGCCGAGGCAATCCCTCCCAGTTTATAAACGGCTGATGTAACGACCTGTTTGGTCTTCTCAAAGGCTTTATCCCTGGGGGCCCCCATAGCGAGATAAATGGTCTTTCCCTGTTGGATGGCCAGTAAAACTTCTTCCATCTTGGGTGAAACAAACCCGTTATTTAGTTTTTTAAGGGGCGGTTCTCCCCTGAATAATGCCGTGACCGCGCCATTTGGTGCAACCATGGCTACGGATGGATTTGTAATTTGATAATATTTAAGAAGGCTTTTCTCTTTTTCATCGGTCAATAAAACAGGAATCAATGCTAATCTATCTTTATTCTTTTCCTGAAATTTCTTAAGGCCTTTCATGTATTTGGATTTACTGCCGCTATTTTCTGGATGGACATAAAGGAGGCCAATGTGACCTTTCAGAGCCTCGCTAAACATCAGTCTTTCTCCAGGAGATATATTTATCCCGGTATTTTTCACAAAATTCTTTTCATATCCATATCTTATGGCAAGTCGTTTAAGTTGTTGATAGATGAGTGGTCTTTGGGTGCAATCCTTGTGTTTTTCCTGACATTCGGTCAATTTATATCCACAGCCACAGTAGCATCCGCCTAATTCAAGCAAGGATGGTCCCCCCAATTCCGTCGTGGCCGGAAGCTTCTGCATAAGTTTAGGTCGAAGCTGGCAATCGGGATCGTCTTGTACACATTGCTTAAGTGTCAGATCGCAACCGCAATGACACCCTAAGGTCTTCGTGATTTCTGCGAGCCAAGCTTTTTCCCCTTCTTCTGACATTGCTCCATATGCTATAGTGGTAATGGTAAATATGGGGATATCGAAAAACCTGGGTACTATGGAAACAAATAAGCCAAAGATCGCAACCACAAGGGTCAATTTTAGATATTTCATTGTTGTTCTCCTTCCGACGGACTATTTCTTTCCCTTAACCATGAAGGTCAAGGCATCTATTGAACAAAAAGGGCATTGGGCCACAGGCCCATAAATATTTACCACAAGCTCGATTTTAATAAATGCTTTTCAATTTCCCAAAAGGCACGCCTGACACGCAATCCTTATAAATTTGTCCCTGTAGCATTTGATCCATAAGGGAACGCCGAATCTATAAATAAGAATTGAAAAGCACCTTAAATATGGATAGGTAAAAAGCGATATGTGTAAATAATTGGGAAGAATTATATCAGGAAAGTACAGTTGACAAGAAAGAAGTCTTTTTGTTGTAGCGAATTAAAATCGTGCAAATATCTATATTTCTGGCTTAAGGGTTTATAATCAAAAGAATTTGTCATGGTCGTCTGCAGCACGAATAATTGACGAAGGATGTCTCTGTAAAGGAGGGAGACGTGTAAATTTTCAAGCATGTTGTTTATATCACCCATACAGCAAGGGCTTATAAATGAAGAGCAAGAGCAACCATTCTCAAAGGGAATGTTGTGAGTCATGTGATAATAATTCAGATTCATGCCTTGAGCCATATGGAAATGGTTCTCTTGGGCCTTTTCCATTTCAGAGGCATTGCACATTTTGGGAGCCATCCTAATTGAAACCATTAAAAATAAAAGGCACAGGATTACGATAAATATGCGATATTTAATCATGTTGATAAATTCATTTCACTCTGTTTTTTCTTTTGTTACATTGAAACTGTCTCTTGTCTCTTGTCTCTTGTCTTTTGAGTTGACATTAATACCACAATGTGGCAGGAAAAGTCAAGAGTTTTTCTCAAAAGAGTGGATTATTTCTTTAAAAGGGATTCTTAATGACTTCGTTACCGCCACTTACTATTTCGGACCGGTCTTTCCAATCCCGCCTTCTGGTTGGGACAGGGAAATTTCCATCCAGTAAAATCATGAAACAGGCTATCGAGGCCTCCGGCACCGAGATAATTACTGTTGCGCTTCGCCGGGTCGATTTGACAAATCCAGAGGATAACATTCTATCCGTCATTGATAGGGATCGCTTTTTGCTCCTGCCGAATACAAGCGGGGCTCGGGATGCGGAAGAAGCCGTTCACCTGGCTCGCATTGCGCGGGCCGCGGGATGTGAGCCATGGGTCAAGCTGGAAGTGACGCCAGACCCACATTATCTCCTTCCAGATCCTGTAGAAACCCTCAAGGCTGCCGAAATTCTGATAAAAGAAGGCTTTAAGGTATTGCCTTATATCAATGCCGATCCCATATTAGCCAAGCGTCTTGAAGATGTCGGCACGGTCACAGTCATGCCCCTTGGCGCCCCCATTGGTACAAACAGGGGGTTAAAAACGCGAGATGCGATCCAAATTATCATCGAGCAGGCCCGGGTTCCGGTTGTAGTGGATGCCGGGTTGGGCGCGCCGTCCCATGCTTCGGAAGCCATGGAGATGGGTGCGGATGCCGTTCTGGTGAACACTGCCATCGCCATTGCCCGAGACCCTGTATCTATGGCCAAGGCCTTCAGACTTGGCGTTGAGGCCGGGTTCATGGCCTCTTTGGCGGGCATGGGCAAGCAAGGAGAGAAAGCCGAGGCCAGTTCCCCTTTGACCGGATTTTTGGAAAGGGGATAAAATGGCATTCAAAGAAGAAATCAAAAAATATCCATGGGAGCAAATCCAATCGGAAATTCTTGCCAAAACAACCAATGATGTGGAGCGGTCTCTACAGACGGAGAGGGGACATTTCAACGACCTTCTGGCACTACTTTCTCCTGCTGCCGGCCCCTACCTTGAGCAAATGGCTCAATTGGCCCACACACTCACAGTGCAGCGATTCGGACGCATCATCCAGATGTATGCCCCCATTTATATATCGAGCGAATGCACGAATTCATGTGTGTATTGCGGATTTAACCATCACAATAAAATAAACCGCGCCACGCTCACTGCAGAGGAAATCGTGGAAGAGGGAAAGATATTACATGGGCACGGATTTCGCCACGTTCTTCTCTTGAGCGGCGAGTCGCCTCATCACGTGCCCCTGGAACATATCTGCCGCATTGTGCATAAATTGCGCCCCCTTTTCGCCTCCATCTCCATTGAGATATATCCCATGGACACGGATTCATACCGCACCCTGGCCGACAGCGGCGTAGACGGATTAACCATCTACCAGGAGACCTATAACCCAAATCGTTATGCCGAAGTTCATCCTGCCGGGCCAAAACGAAATTATGACTGGCGCCTTGAGACGCCGGACCGAGGAGGGGAGGCCGGATTCAGATGCCTTAATCTAGGGGCACTTTTGGGGTTATCCGACTGGAGGACAGATGGGGCTTTCGTGGGGCTGCATGCCGCCTATTTAATGCGCCGATACTGGAAAAGTCACGTATACTTATCCTTTCCGCGACTACGCCCCGCCAGCGGAGGATATCAGCCCAAATTCCCGGTAAAGGACGCTCAGATGGTTCAACTCATGTGTGCGTTCCGCCTCTGGTTGCCTTATGCCGGACTTGTTTTGTCTACTCGTGAACCCAAGGAATTGCGTGATAACCTTGTTCCTCTGGGAGTCACCCAAATAAGTGCCGGTAGCAAAACAGCCCCGGGCGGCTATGCAGCCAAGCATGATCGAGAAGGGCAATTTGAAGTGAGTGACCAACGAACACCTGAAGAGGTCGCCCGAATGATCATTGCTAAGGGATATGAACCGGTCTGGAAGGATTGGGATGCAGGTTTACTGGGCCATGCTTGAAGGTTTTTAATTGAGCCGAAAAGCTTAATGTTTGTTGCGTATCGTCCGTTTTCAGTAGTGATTTACAAGGAAAAATTTAAATTCTATATTTCACCAATTAGCAAGATAGAAACACAGTACCATTTTTCATACTACCAATAACAGACAACGATCGTCTAACGCCCTAAGCGACTTCTGTCTTTATTAGGGCATTACATCTTATGCATCTATTTAGGTATATGAAAAGGTTTTAATGTATTAAGCATGTATATTAAGATAAAAATGAACGGTGAGGAGCGTGTTCTAAAAAGAGGCACGGATATTGCTTATCTACTGGAGACACTGAACTTGCCCATAGAGGGTGTTGCAGTGGTCCGTAACAGGGATATCATACAAAGAGATATGTTGGGACGGACTTTATTGGAAGATGGTGATGAACTTGAACTGATTCGAGTTGTGGGGGGAGGATGAACCGCATAGAACGTTTGGCCGGATTAAGAGAGGTCGATATCTATCCGGTAACCTGTCAGGACTTATCTGAGGGGAGAACAAATTTAGAGGTGCTTGAGGCGGTCCTTGCAGGCGGATCGAAAATGATCCAGTTGAGGGAAAAGCACCTGGGGAAAAAGGCCCTCTATGCCTTGGCTGTTGAATTTCTCAGAAGGACACGGGAGCACAAGGCCCTTCTAATTATTAATGATCATGTGGATGTGGCCTTGGCAGCTGGGGCTGACGGCGTCCATCTCGGCCAGGAGGACTTGCCTGTCAGGGCCGCCCGTAAGATTGCCCCGGAACTGATTATCGGGGCGTCCAGCCACAGTATGCAGCAGGCCTTGCATGCTGAAAGGGATGGCGCCGATTATGTAAATATTGGCCCCATTTTCCCAACAAAAACCAAAAATAAAATCACGCGATTCCTGGGACCGGAGGCCATTCGGGAAATCGGTCCAAAACTTAAAGTGCCTTTTACGACCATGGGCGGCATCAATCAGAATAATATCCATCAGGTCCTTGAAGCAGGAGCCCGACGTGTAGCCATGGTTACCTGCATTACCCAGGCACCGGATATTACACAACGGATTAGGGAGCTAAGAAAAACTATTCTCTCCTATCCTTAAAAATGACATCACTTTGACTTAGCCATTACAGGCATACTCACTTTCATCAAGATGATATTCATTCTATTGGGGTAATGTTATGAATATGAAAGCTGAAAAGCCACAATCAAAAACCCAAATTGCAGAGGAACTGGTTAATGCCTTTGATTCAAAATTTTTTAAGACATTGAGTGAACCGGTTCGAGTTCAGATATTGAAGTTTCTGATGCAAACGGACGAGCAGATATTGGGACCATAGCGGAGAATATGCCTCAGGACAGGTCTGTTATCTCCAGGCATCTGAACCTCATGCAAGAGGCAGGGATTCTGACCTGCCAAAAGGAGAATCGCCACGTTTTCTATGATGTTAACGGCCAGCCCTTTTTAGAAAAACTTGTGGATATTACAGGAAAGATAAGTAAATGTATGAAGGAGTGTTGCCCTGACTGTTGTAAGTAGAAAGTGTGTTTTTTTAACGTCATATATGCATTTAAGTGCATATGCACATAACAACATTTATCACAAAGGAGATCAAAATGGAAGATAGGGACAAAGAAGAAATCAGAAATGCCGTTCGAGAAAGATACGGCAAAATAGCAAGTACTGGGGGCGTTGCTTCAGAAACAGTCCAAACATCGTCTTGCTGCGGGGCGTCTGAAATAGCTATTGATACGGATCGGCAGACATCGTGTTGCGGCCCCGTAAATCTTTCCATAGAAAATATGTCCGAAGTTATGGGATACTCAAAGGAAGACATAAAAGGCATTCCCGAGGGCGCTAACATGGGATTGGGTTGCGGTAACCCCGTGGCCCTTGCTTCCTTAAAACCGGGAGAGACGGTTGTGGACCTGGGCAGTGGCGGCGGGTTTGACTGCTTTCTGGCGTCCAAAGAAGTAGGGGAATCCGGAAAGGTGATCGGTGTGGACATGACACCAGATATGGTTAGTAAGGCCAGAAATAACGCGGAAAAAATGGGGACAAGAAATGTCGATTTCCGATTGGGCGAAATCGAACACCTGCCGGTCGCTGATAATAGCGCCGACATTATTATGTCCAATTGCGTGATCAATCTCTCCCCTGATAAGAAAAGTGTATACCAGGATGCCTATCGCGTCCTAAAGCCAGGGGGCCGACTGGCTATTTCGGACATCGTTGCCACCGCCCCAATTCCGGAAGAAGTCAGGAAAAATCTGGCGCTGGTATCGGCCTGCGTGGGCGGGGCAGCATCAATAGATGATACTATGGACATGCTTATGAAATCCGGATTTGAAGATATCAAGATCAAACCTAAAGAAGAAAGCCGTGAGTTGATTAGTGAATGGGCGCCGGGCAGTAATGCCGGAGATTATGTTGTTTCCGCTTATATTGAAGCCATAAAGCCTAAATGATCATTAATTATATTCTGCCATGTCTTTATGGGGCGGATATTTTTAGCCCTAATCTTCTTGGTCTCGTAATAAGCCTTCTCTACGATCATTGCAAGTCCCAATGAAATCGGGAGCAATGACGAACGTTTTGACTTTTTACAAGACCATTAAACTTCACTCTTTTGGAGAATTACCAAAGGCCTCGGACCTGCGTTCCAAATGAAGGGTGGGAATTCCAAAAAGGGGATAGTTGCGATCCACGTTCCCGATGCCAAGCCCCAAGACGCCATAGCTGCAAAACAATTGGGCAGCATCAAAGAAGTCATTGAATCCGTAAGGGGCCACATCATAATCAGCAAGGGCCATGAAAGGAATTTCCCTTTTATCCATCATTTTTTGAAAATGCGTGTGGGTAATGGCCAAAAATTGAATTCCCTCAGGTCCCCAACCTGTATCATTGTTAAGGTGCTTACGTACCTGAGATACAGTAAGTGACTGGTTTTTATCCCCTGACTTCAGTTTGGCAAAATAGAAGCCCTTGGGTCTGGACGGCGCGCCTGGCCGTAATCGAATATCATCCACCCGATCAAAGTCAATATATTCGCACTGCCATGTTTTTTTCCATAATCGTTTTCGGGCATATTCCCAGGCCAATTTTCCGGAAAGAACAGAATCGGCGTTGCCTGCGCCGTCATCTCCAAAACCGTAGAAAAGGGCCGTCCCAATAAAGCCATGATGACCTCCATTCTTCATTAAAAGTGGGGGCGCCATTATCCATTCAAATTCCTCTTTGTGTATACCCCACGCCATTTTGCGATTGGCCCTATGCCAGGCTTTAACTTGTTTATTTATCGGAAGAATCAGACGGCCCAAATCTTTAGATTCGGTCTCAAAAAACATATTTCTAAGCCAGATAAACGGCATCATATTCATCTAAATCATTCTCCACATCTGAAAACGATGTTTAGGAGGCGCTTTTTTCTTCCCACCTCCCTGGTATTAAGGCGTTGCAGAACCGACAGCGCCCATTTTTCATATTAATTAGGTTTATAAAATAGCCTTTCCGCTCTACAAGCATTTTTCCGCAGTTGTGACAGAAAGTATGGCATCCTTCATGTCCTGGCACATTTCCCAGATATACATAATGAATACCCTCTTTTAGGGCCAAATCCCTGAACCGGTCCAATGTTGCAATAGGCGTCGGGGGCAGCCTGGTCAGTTTGTATTGAGGAATAAATCTCAGGAAATGAAGCGGATAGTCAGGGCCTAACTCCTTGAGTATCCATTCACACATCCGTTTGATCATTTCAGGATCATCCACATAGGTGGGGACCACAAGTGTGGCTATTTCAAACCAGACCCCTTCCCTATGGAGCGTCTTAAAGGTATTCAAAACGGGGTCCAGGGTGCCGCCGTTCAGACATCTATATATACGGTCGTCATAGGATTTAAAGTCAATATTGGCCCCATCAAGATATTTGGAAAGCCTTAAAAGCGGCCCTTTGTTTATATAACCGTTTGAAACCAAAACGTTTTTCAAGCCGGCTTCGCTTGCAAAACGGGCCGTATCAAACATATATTCATAATAAGTCACAGCCTCTGAATAGGTATAGGCAATAGACGGCGTCTTGCTTTTCTTTGCGGCCGCAACCACATCTTTCGGAAAAAGCTCGTAAAAATGGACCTCCTCCGGCTTTCTCTGAGATATCTCCCAATTTTGGCAGTTGAGGCATCTGAAGTTGCAACCAGTGGTGGCGATGGAAAAGATAGGGGTTCTTGGATAGAAATGGAATAAAGGCTTTTTCTCGATGGGATCAATATGTATCGAGCAGGGATTTCCGTATGTAAGGGAGTACAGTTTTCCATCAATATTTACTCTGGAACGGCAAATGCTCCTATCCCCCGGCGATAAAATGCAACGATTTGGACAAACCTGGCACTGTACCGTCGTGCCGTCCGACGCATACTGAAAGGCCTCAATGGACCATTTCCAGGGTTTAGAAGGTGCATCATTTTTGAATATGTGCCCCTTGATGCTTTTATTCCGATTCCCTTTCTGTGAAAAAAAGCCGTATGCCGGGGAGGAACAAAGGAGCGCTGAGGCACTCATCCCAAGGGTTTTTAAAAACTCTTTTCTTGACATTAACTTGTCCATATACAACCCTCTTTAATCATCTTTAGAAATGTAATCTATCACAGGTTTCTTGTATCAGATTCAACTATCATATAAGTTATAATGACAATATGTTTCATGGGGCCTCAAGGATAAAGAACATATTAAACTTGAAAGTTAAATGCCGTCAACCTTACTTTAAATATTCCATTACTAACATCGATTGTTTGAACATTACCACCAGCGGCGATCGAAGAAGGCCTTATTTTATCTAATACTGCGAATACCTTATCACGCATGCTTTATCTCCTGCCCGTTTTTTATTAGGTCTTGACTAGAACAGAGCGCTAAGATGTACTATAAGTTCTGGTCAAGATCCTATCGAGCGAAGCGAGACAATCTTATATGATGTAATAGTTCAAAACCAATGGATTATTTCGTCATTTCTCTCCTCGCAATGACCGAAAATAAGACTTTTTGATAAAACATCAAGATTAACAAAATTAAGCATTATTAGCCTTTTATATCATATAATGAGTAAAAATGGCACGGAAAAAGCTCTTATAAACTACGGAAATAAATGACATCATCCCATGAGATAAAGGCCTATGTAAGAAAGAAAATGGCTATCATAGCCAGCTACTTTTCTGGAGAGGCCTATGGACTCCTTGGGCCTCAGATGGCAGCAACTATAATCCAAGAAAATACCCAATATGATTGTATTGTAATAACCGTAGCAAAGGAGGATGACAAGCTTGTCCTTAAAAAGATCCTGTTCGATTATTTTGGCTCAATGAGACCTGTAATTGGTTTCTCCACCCTTAGTGGCCGTGAGGACCTATTCTCTTTTGCCAAGGAACTTAAGGATGAGGGGGCCATCACCATCCTGGCAGGGCCACAAGCCGATGTCGACTACCTGGGGGAGAAAGATTGGCAGCATCATCGCCATCGATTCCCCGGACTTTCAACGAACTTCTCCTTTTCCCTGCATGGACCCGCTGAACAGGCTATTTATCTATTACAAAACCTGGATGAAGGTGGTTGGCAGGACAATCCTGGAATGCTTTATTTTGGCGGGAATGGCACAATAATCCAAAATCCCAAAAAGGTTTGGGAGGATAAGTTTCTGAGAAAGATAAGATGGGATAACATTTATAGGATAGAGCAAGGAGCATTAGTCCCCCTCAAGATCACAACTGGACAAGTGCTGCAACATATAGGATGCCCATATGCAACCAAGGAAAAATGTTACAAGATAGATTACCCTGTTCTTCAGGATATCAAGAATAGACAAGAGGTCACGCTCCTATTGAAAGGTTGTAGCTTCTGCGATGTTGCAGTTGATAAGGGATTTCATGGGGCATTGAACATGGAGACAGTTATAGACCAGATCCACTGTCTTCCAGAGTCGGAAGATGGCATGAAGATACCTTTTGAGCTAATAAATGAAAATCCTCTTTCAAGCCTCCCGCATTTGTTGAGGATTGTCAAGAGAAAGAAGATCAAGCTTTCAAAGATCAATCTCATCTTGAGGGCAGATTGGTTTTTAAAGGGAGAGAAACACTTGAAAGAGGCGCTTCGTTTGGCCAGGGCCATGACGATTAATATTAATTTGGCATCGGTTGGCTTTGAGTCTTTCGACGATCGGATATTACGCAACCTCAACAAAGGCCTCAATGTCAAGACAAATCTGGAGGCTATTTTCTTAATGAGGCAGCTCAAAGAGAAATTTCCCCATGAATGGGAGTACTCTAGACCCTAATCAAGTGTAATTATTTTTCCAGTTCTAATAAAAGTACTCGAAAT
>CAYRFN010000084.1:0-15789 GCA_964423495.1 uncultured Desulfobacteraceae bacterium | reverse complement strand
AAGAGAGCCCCATGTCCTGCCTTTCTGTTCCTGATCCATGGTTAACACCCAGGGGCTTTCGATCCAGTCATAGGAGGGAGGAATTTCTTAAAAGAAAGTCCCATGCCCTTCTTAAAGAAATCGAAAGGCACATAAACTGTCTAAGTACAAATTGAATGTAAACACTCTTGAACGTTACCAATTTTTTGGGAAAAGGCGGTATTCAGGGAATGTGGCTCAGGTCAAAAGAGATGCCCCTCAGGCTATTTTGTCCGGGGACCTCCGTTCAGGGACATAGGCATGAGGAATCTCTCCCTCATTCCACTCTTTTGATACATAAAGATTGCAGTAACAGCTTCCGAACTCCTTAACATCCGCCTCTCTGTACACGCACGGACAGATAATGTCCTGATCCGCCTCTTTGTCTCCCGATGAAAGTCTGCAAGGGCAGGACATATAGCCGTAACGCCCTTTGTTTGTGAGCAGACCCTCCAAGAGCTCAAAAACCCTGTCCTTGTCTTCATTGAAATGGTAGCCTTTGGGCTCTTGTGCCTTTTTCAATATTTCATAAAGCTTTTCTTTTTCATTCATAAGCCAAGCGCCTTTCTGATTTCCTCTTCCTTAAACCCCACTATTACCTGGTCACCTATGATGATTGTGGGAAAGGAACAGTCAGGGTTCCATTTTTTTACGTCTTCGAGAATAGCGGCCCTCTCTTCACCGGTGGTCTTGTCCACGTCGGTGAACTCGTACTTCACCTCGCAGTCATTGAGCAACTTCTTGGTGGCATTACAATGACTGCAGGTACTAAGGGTATACATCCTCACATGTTCTCCCATATTGACCTCCTCTCCTTGTAAATGGGTGATTTGATTTCACGGCTTTGTAGTGGTACTTCCTTGTACCAATCTTAGCATGAGCTACAGGATCTTTTCCATCATTATTTAAAATTACGGAAAATGCAGATGGAGCACATCGTGCAACACCCTCTTCCATGTCATGTCTTCAGATTAAGATGATCTTGGCCTGCATTGAATCGGGTCCCTATAGGCCTAACAATAAAAAACCCCTCAGGCCTTGAGGGGCTTTTCAGAGGCTGACCAGTCATAAATAACCTATTCTTTCTGGATTTTACCCAGCATCACCCCGAGCCAGTCCTTGAGTCTGTCAATCATAGAGGGGCCTTTTACCTGGAGTTTACATTCCGCTGTTTTGTCGGATTCCATACTCACGGCCTTGGCCGTATAGACTCCTTCAGGAATGGGCGGCTGGGTGACAATGATGATGGTTTTCATCTTTTTGTTCTCCCCGATCTGAGCCCGAAGTAATTCGCCGACTTTGGCCAAAGTACCTACTTTGGCGGTGAAATCCCCATTCTTATCCACATTCCCATCCGCAATAGGGATATCCACCACCTTGTCTTTTTTCTTAACCCCGGTCAGGTTGATAAAGACCGAATCCCCTGGATCAAAATCCTTTCCCCTGAATACAATCGAGGTCTTGGTCAGCGTAGCCACCCCAAGCCGGATAGTCGAAGGCTCTACAATCATCTGCGGCCCCTTGATTTTGGCATCAAATGCCTTAGGCGATGAAGAGCACCCCGAGAAAAAAAGGCAGACAAACACAATGAAGATCGATACATCACTTAGATATCGTCTTTTTGACAATGATTTTCGCAAGATGTTCATTTTTTACCCCCTTAAAATGGTTAGGTATTGTCTTTCAAGAAATTCCTATTATGTTCTCAGCCTATTTCTTGAGTCTTTTAAGCACCTCATGTACATCGATATCAGAGGTTATCCAGTCAGATAGGCGTTCAACTTTTGAACCTTCAAGGCATTTTGCGAGAAAAAAAGATCGACTCCCCTGACGTTGGTCTGGACCGAAACTGATCTTGGGGCCGATGCCCTGGAAATCCTTAATGCCCTCCATGGCCTTGACAAAGTTGTCCGCCGTGAGATCTCTGCCGCACCTCGTAAGGCCCTCCACCATGGGTTCCACAAAGAGGATCCCGGCGTAAAAGAAAATCCCCCACCGGTCCTTGGGAGCGAATTTGTCATGGGCTGCCTTGTATTTCTTCATGAGGGGATGGGGAGAATCGAGAAGCTCGCCAAATGTAACAAAGATCACATCCTTGAAAAGCCCTTTGCTGATCTTGTACATGATCGGCACGTCACTCAACGTGCTCGTTGACATCCACTGGGGTTTGAAGCCCATTTTCGTTGCGGTCATGATAATAAGGGCCCCGTGTTTGGGATTGGGCCACATGAGCACGCAATCGGCATTGGATTTCTTAAGTTTCATGCAATGAGAACTCAAATCAGTGTCCAACACCTCTACAGAGACGGCCTCCACAACCTTCATGCCCAGCTTCTCGAGGGCAATCTCGGTTCCGATAAGGCCAACTTTGCCGTAGTCATCATTCTGGTAAAATACGGCTATTCTTTTCTTTCCCATCTCTTTAACTGCGTAGTTCACCAGAATGGATGCCTCATCACAGTAAAGGGGATACACACCGAAAAGGTATTTTGAGGGGGGATAGGCCCAATAAGGGGAACCGGCAGCAGGACCCACCCAGGGGACCTTGTGCTTTTCAGCATATTTCTTGATTGCCATGCCGGGCGCAGTCCCGACGCCTGAAGCAAAGGCAAAGACCCCCTGTTCCTCCACCATCTCCTTGACTGCGGCCTTGGTTCTTGGTGCCATATAGCCGTCGTCCCTCAGGAAATACTTGATCTTTCGGCCGTTGATACCTCCCTCGTCATTGATCATCTGAAAATAACAGCCGGTCCCGCGGGCCACGGCACCCCATAGAGCAGCCGGGCCTGTCTGGGGGCCCCACTGTCCAATACGAACCTCCGTATCTGTGACGCCTCTTTCTGCCAAGGTAGCCGGAGCAATTGCCATGAAAATGACTAAGATGCAGGCCAGCATCGTAACTAACCTTTTTTTCATATCCCTTCCTCCTATTCATGAAATGTTGTGGGAATAATATGACCCAGCTAAATCACAATTACTGTTAATCTTTTTACCCTTTCTATTCACATAGGTCAATGAAGTGGTGGAGTATTAGTCAGTCAAGCACTCCATAACTCCAATTGTCCAAAGACCTCCTCACGGCGCAAGCCGATCGGAGCGAAGCACCCAAGGCGAAGCAAGCTAAAGCCTACCTCCTCTGATACATGGCCTCGATGAGGTCTTTGAAGGCCTCATTGACATATTTCCTTTTGACCTTCATGGTAGGGGTCACCTCCCCGTCTTCTTCGTAGAGTTTTTTGGGGATGATCGTGAATTTTTTTATCTGTTCCACGCGGGAGAGGGTATCATTCACTGCATCTACCTCTCCCTGTATCATATCATTGATCTCCGAATTCTTGGTTAGGTCCTTGTATGTGGAGAACTGAATTTTGTTATCCTGGGCAAATTTTACCACATTGTCCTCGTCGATCATGATGAGAGAACTGAGGAATTTTCTTTTATCCCCAATTACTACGGCGTCATTGATATAGGCGCTGGCTTTTAGTTTGTTTTCGATATATTGAGGAGTGATGTTCTTGCCCCCGGCCGTGACAATAATATCCTTTTTTCGGTCCGTAATCTTAAGGTATCCGTCTTCATCAATTTCCCCAATATCGCCGGAGTAAAGCCACCCATCCTTGAGGGTCTCCGCGGTTCCTTCCGGGTTTTTGTAGTACCCCTTGAAGACAGCGGGAGATTTCACGAGTATTTCTCCGTCTTCAGCTATTTTCACCTCCACACCTGGCAGAGGGGGCCCCACAGTCCCGAACTTCACGCTGCCGATCCTTGAGGCACAGGTCACTCCGGTGCCCTCCGTCTGGCCGTACCCCTCTATAAGATTGACTCCCATGGACTGGAAAAAATGAAGGACGTCCGGCGATATGGGAGCGGCCCCCGAATACGCTACCCTCAACCGCTCAAACCCCAGTTTTTCTTTGAGCTTTCTAAAGACCACAAAATGGACGAGCTGATAAAGAATCTCTACGTAGAAAGGAACCGGTCTAAAATTCATCATTTCTGTGGCGCGATTTTTCCCTATTTTGAGGGCAATGCCGAAAACCAGTTTTTTGAACCAGGTGGCATCCGACATCTTGATATAAACGAAAGAGAGATATTTCTCCCAGATTCGGGGGACGGCATATCCCACGGTTGGGGAGATCTCCCGCATGTTATCTGTTACAGTGTCCAGGCTCTCAATGAAGTTGACAGTATACCCGTGGTTGATATGGCCGAAGACCGAAAAGAGGCGTTCAAAGATATGACAAAGGGGCAAGAAGGACATGACTTCATCCGTGTCATATACGGGATTTTCCTTGAAGGTAGCTCGTCCCATCCAGGTGACGTTTCTGTGGGTGAGCATGGCCCCTTTGGGAGGGCCTGTTGTGCCAGATGTGTAGATTAGAACTGAAAGATCCTCAGGCGTTAGCTCGTCCATGCGCCTCTCAAACAGGTCAGGTTCCTTTTCAACAATCTCTCGCCCCAGTTCCAATAGCTTGTCATAGGTATTGACCAATGGGTCCCTGAAATGCCTCAGCCCCTCCAGGTCCCAGACAATCACCTTTTTCAGGAAGGGAACCTTGTCTTTGAACTGCAGCCATTTATCTAACTGTTCCTCATTCTCGACAAAGAAGAACTTGGATTCAGAATCTTGAAGCACATATTCCACCTGAGGCCAGGCATTCGTGGAATAGACCCCCACTGCCACGCCTCCGGCGCCCTGGATACCCAGATCGACAATCACCCATTCCGGGCAATTGTCCCCGATAATTGAAACACAATCTCCCTTTTTTAGGCCGAGGGAAATGAGGGCCGAGCCTACATATTTAGCCAGGCGGTAGTACTCATTCCATGAGATATCGTGCCAGAGGCCATATTTCTTTTTTCGCAAGGCCACACGGTCGCCATATTTCTCAACAGTCTGTCTAAATGCCTCCGGGGCAATTTCTGATGTCATATTCGATCTATCTCCATCTCTTCTTTCTCTTCCACCGTTGATACCCCTTTGCCGACTCTTCAGACCGCATCCCCATGTAAAATTCCTGGACGTCCTTGTCTCCCATTAATTCCTCTGACTTGCCTTTCATGACGAAGCGGCCATTTTCTAATATAAGTCCTACGTGAGAGATGGTCAGGGCCATGCGAGCATTTTGTTCCACAAGCAATATAGTGGCCCCCTCCTGGTTGATTGTCTGGATGATCGCGAAAATCTCCTTCACCAGGAGGGGAGAAAGACCCAAAGATGGTTCGTCCAGGAAAAGAAGCCTGGGACGATTCATTAATGCCCTGCCAATGGCAAGCATCTGCTGTTCGCCGCCGGAAAGGGTTCCCGCCCATTGATTCGCTCTTTCCTCCAAAACGGGGAAATACTGATAGACTCGGTCGAAGTCTTCCTTAATGCCCTTCCGGTCCCTTCTGATATAGGCGCCCATCATGAGGTTTTCCCTGACGGTCAGCTTGTCAAAGATCTCTCTTCCTTCAGGTACATATGACAGGCCCATTCTAACAATCATCTCGGGGTCTTTGCCGTCGATTCTTTTCCCCATAAATTCAATGGTCCCCTTGTCCGGTTGACCATCCAGGAGACCTATAACCGTTTTTAAGATAGTCGATTTTCCGGCCCCATTATTCCCGAGGATGGCTGTGATGGTCCCTTCGTCCACAATTAGGGAGACACCCCTCAGGGCATAGATCAGGGTGTAGAAAGTTTCTATGTTTTTGATTTCAAGCAGCGTGCCCAATGGCTTCATCCTCTCCCAAATATGCCTTCAGGACACCTCGGTGGTTTTGTACTTCCGAAGGCGTTCCTTCCGTGATGGGTTTGCCGAAATTGATGACAAGAATACGGTCTGAGATGTCCATAATCAATTTCATGTCGTGTTCGATCAGCAGGATCGTTACCCCGAGTTCGTCCTGTATGTCCTTTATCCAGAAGATCAGATCTTGTTTTTCTTCAGAGTTCATGCCTGCCGAAGGTTCGTCCAGAAGCAAAAGTTCGGGTTCAAGAGCCAGGGCCCTTCCGAGCTCTATCAATTTCTGGGTTCCATAGGGGAGCCCTCCAACAAATTGATTTCTTGCCGATTGAAGGTCGAGAAGGTCTATGATACGCTCCACGCTTTCCCGATGCCTTATCTCTTCCTTAGCTGCCATTGAACCTCTTCTGAAAAAGGTGGATCCGCTCCATACATTTGTCCTCATATGGATGTGGCGGCCAAGCATCAGGTTTTCCATGGTTGTCATCCTGGAGAAGAGTTCGATATTCTGAAAGGTCCTGGCAATACCTTTCTGTGCAATTTTGTGCGGCTTAAGACCCACGATATCTTCTCCTTTGAAAAGGATGGCCCCTAAATCTGGTTTATAGAGCCCGCTGATGCAATTGAAAATGGTTGTCTTACCGGCGCCATTGGGCCCGATAACCGAAAATATTGAGCCGGTTTCAACATCAAAGCTGACACTGTCCACTGCCACAAGCCCGCCAAAACTGATGCTGAGCTGCTCTATGCTGAAGAACTGGTTGTTAGTAGTCATCGTTGAACCTAACTCCATGTCACACCTTCCTCACATAATGCTTAGCGAAGAGTCCGCTCGGTTTGAAACAAAGAATGAGCACAATGATTCCGAATGCGACAATCGATTTGAACTCAAGGGATACATAGCCGCCGAAAAGGTTTTCAATGATGCCCAATATGTATCCACCGAGGGCAGCGCCAACGAGGGTTGTCATCCCCCCAAGCACTGCAGAGGCAAAACCTTTCAGTAGTGGATCGAGCATCAAATTTGGATCGAGGGTGGCAATTGGGGCGAGCAGCATGCCGGCCACGGCCCCCATAACCGAACTCAGGCTCCAGGTAATGGATAGAATTCTGTTGGTGCGTATTCCATTGATACGGGCCGCCATGGCATTTTGCTGTGTGGCCTTCATGGCAATGCCCAACTTGGTATACCTGAAGAAGATGAAAAGGAGGAGCATTAAAAGGAGCGTAATGAGGAGTGTGGCAATGTTCAGGTAACTTATTACGGCAGGCCCGAGATTGATAGTATCAAAATCAGAGACCGGAAAGGGGAGATCTCGTTGATCTGCACCCCACTTCCAGCTGGCAAGACCATAAAGAACCATCTGAAACCCTAAGGTGATGAGAATGAGGTTCAGAACGTTTGGGTCTTTAGCCCTTCTTAGAAAGACAAATTCAATAAATATTCCTAAGACAGCAGCGAAGATGAGGGCTCCGACAAAGGAGATGGCATAGGAATAACCATAGGATACCAGCAGGGTATGGGCCACGAAGGTGGAGAGCATGGCCATCTCACCCTGGCCGAAGTTGGGAACCTCCGAGGTCTTGTAGATAATGACCATGGCGAGGGCAATGAGGGCATAAAGACTGCCAAATGAGAGGCCACTGACAAGGAGTTGGAGAAACAAGAAAATACCTCCAAAAATCAAGCTACAAGTTGCGAATTACGAATTCCCTGCTACGGGTTGTCGGTTCTGGATTGAAAGGCATATGACAGGGGACAGAAAACCCGGACCCCGCAACATTCTTTTTAAAACGGCCAGGTCTTCCAGTAGATCTTCGTCCTTATCCAAAAACCATACAGGCCCAGGGGCTCAAACACCACAAGCAAAATAATGATCAGTCCAAAAATGATACTCGCGATATTGGGCAGGCCAGTCAGGTTCATCCACCTTTCAGAGAATGATATCAAAACAGTGCCCAGATAAGGGAGTTCCTGCACCTTATCCAGTGTCAGCATGAGCCATGTCATGACAACCCCGCCCATGATAGACCCAAAGATGGAGCCCAGCCCCCCAACAATCACAAACGCAAGAAAATAGATGGAGAGGATGAAATTAAAAGTGCTTGGATTGATAAAGCCAAGGAGAAAGGCAAATAGGCCACCCGCGACGCCCACGTAAAATGCACTAACTGCAAAGGATAGAGTTTTGTAATAGACTAAGTTTACGCCCATGGTCTCGGCTGCGATGTCATTGTCCCGGATAGAAATAAATGCTCTTCCCACTCTTGTCTTCATAAGGTTTCGGGCAGCCATGGTCATAATAAAGGCAATAATGATGATCAAAAAATATCGTTGTTTATCGCTCTCAAGGATATAGGAGCCGAAGGGTTGCAGGATATCAAGTGGGGGAGTCTCAAGGCCCATTCTTCCCCCAAAGATCTGCCACCGGCCGATCACCTGGGTAATGGCCATGCCGAATCCCAAAGTGGCAATGGCAAGATAGGGGCCTTCCAGTCTAAGAGCGGGTATGCCCAAGACAAAACCGAAAAATGATGCAACAAGGGCTCCAAGCAACAGAGACGCAAGAAAAGGAAGATGAAAGGTGGTCATAGAGAGGGTGGTGAAGTAGGCGCCAATGGCGAAAAATCCAGCGTGTCCAAGGGATATCTGGCCGGTATAGCCGACGAGGATATTTAGACCCACGGTGACAATAACATGAATGGCCATATAGTTGACCATATAAATGTAGTAGTTGGGGGCCAGAAATGGAAAGGTAACAAGGGAGGCAATGAGCATCGAAAACCAGAACCAAAGAACTTTACTGTCCAGGAGCTGAATGTCCTCATAGTAGTCCCTTTTCATTTCCATGGTCTGATTTTCCTGGTCCTATAGACTGTTAGATGGGATAAGTACTAAATAGATAAAAAGCCGCTTTTTTGAGGAAAAACTGTAGTGAAATTTGATTTGTGTGTCAATAATGAATCCACCTCATGATGTTGTAGTCTGTCGCTTTGGGATGAGTGAATATGTGATAAGCGTAATTGGACCTCGAAAGCCGGTCATCTCGATTAATGGAATAAGGCCAGGATAAGATTTTAAAAAGTTGAAATGAAGTAAAATTTTTGATATTTAAACTATTATTTGCTGTTGCCAACCATATCTGGCAGGACAAATTGAGGTGAGGTGATCGGGCACCATGATCAAAATTGCCTTTGTGGGTGTGACGGGCTAGAACGCTGATAAATTATCCCTGACGTTGGGTTATTACGCCATAAAATATTGAAACTTCCAACAAGAGAAAGGAGGTGATATTCGCAGGAGGCTTGAAATTTTGCAAGTGAATAGTAAAGTAAATGAGGACTGCATGGCATTAACAACTTGTATCGAGTTTTGAAAGGAGGGTGTGAACATGGGTCAGAAATACAAAAGAAATATCGCTGGGCGGGATTTTGTTAAGACCATGGGCCGAGGTGCGGCAGTTGCGGGTCTCGTCTTGATGATACTATCGTTTGTAATACCGGCAACGGCAGCTAGCCGGGATTACATACTGATCGGCCGGCCCAATTCGAACACCGGCCCCATTTCCGGCTTCGGTGAGCCGACGCCTTGGGCCGACAACAGGGTGCTGGAGTATATCAACCAAAAAGAGGGCGGAATCTACATTAAAGAGTATGGCAAAAAGGTTCCCGTCAAGATTAAGGTTCTCGACAATGAGAGTAGTGGCACCAAGGCGGGGGAAATAGCTTCCAGGCTTATCCTCCACGACAAAATTGACCTGATGGTCCTGTATCAGTTCAGCGAAGCGATCTCGTCGATTTGTGAAAGAAACGAGATGCCGAATCTCGTTGTGGAACATCCTGTTGAGCCATGGATGGCGGGCGGTCCCTACAAGTGGAGTTATCAATCGGGTATCAGCTTCAAGACCGCATTAGGCGCTTTCATCTCTGTCTGGGAGGCGAATGCTCACCGCACAAACATGACCTTTGGACTGATGGCCCCCAACGACGCTGACGGAGTACATATTTCCAAGGTTTTTGAAGGCATACTCAAGGAGAAAGGCTGGAAGGTTGTAGATCCCGGCAGGTATCCCTCTGGTTTGCAGGACTGGACATCTGTAATTAAAAAGCTAAAGGAAGGAGATATAGAGATACTTATGGGCTCTATGGCCTCTCCCGACTTTGCCGCTTTGTGGAGGCAAATGCATCAGCAGGGTTTCTTACCCAAAATCTGCTCCATGGGCCGCGCTACGCTCTTTCCTTCAGGGGTCAATGCCATTGGAGGCGATCTCGCCCATGGTTTGACCGTGGACATCCACTGGAGCCCCAAATACCCTTTCAAATCAGCACTAACAGGCGAAACCTGCCAAGAGGTTGCCGACGCCTGGGATAGGGAAACCAAAAAGCAATGGACCCAGGTCATCGGTTTTAAGTATGCCGGGATGGAGCTCGCTATCGATGTGCTCAAGCGGGCCCAAAGCGTGGATAAGCACAAGATTCTCAAAGCTATTGCGGAGACCGATGTGGAGACGCTCATAGGACACGTTAAATATAATAAAGACCACTATTCCCTTACCCCTTTGGTGACTGGCCAGTGGGTCAAAGGGGAAAAGTGGCCTTACGAACCGACCATTATCAATAACAAACAATTTCCCGTTATACCGATAACAGCCGAGATGATCTTCCCGGTCCCCGGATACCAAAAATAGAGTCTATTGCCTGCCCCACGGAGGACTGTGCAGGACCATTGTGCTAGAGTTTGCGTGGTGAGGGCCTTTGGTGAAAGACATTCTGACTTTCAGCGGAGGCCCCTTGCCACTTCATTAGTGAGCTTGTAAAAACAATCATCAGAAAATATAGATTTAAACCAGGAGGATAATCGGCATGAAAAATAGTGAGCCTTCTCAGCCAATATACAACACAAAAGTAGAAGGAATCGACATTATGGTCCCTACGCGGGATGGCACCAGATTGGCTATAGATGTTTACCGACCCGATGCGGAAGGACGTTTCCCGGCCTTGCTCGCCATTGCTCCCCATAACAAGTTCTTGCAAAGACCGGAGGTCATCGAGGCATGCAACAATCAGCCTGCCTGGGCGCCTCTTTGGTGTGGGCCGGCAGAGGGAGGAGACACCAAGTTTCTTACCTCAAGGGGTTATGTTCATGTGGTTGGCAATCTGAGAGGTTTTGGTAATTCTGACCCAGGTGACGCCTTTACCAAGAGCGCCAAAATGGACTTATACGACTTGATTGAGTGGATTGCCGAACAACCGTGGTGCGATGGCAATGTGGGCATGCTGGGTATATCGTGGTTTGGCAGGAAGCAACTGATAGCGGCCACAACCCAACCGCCTCACCTGAAGGCTATCTTCCCGTATGATCCCCAGTGGATCACGGTCTTGAGGGAATTTTATCCCGGGGGAGTGCTGCACACGATGGCGTTTCACCTGATGAAGTTTAACTCCGAGATTCCCCATGATGTAGAGCTAACTGCGGAGGAAGAGGAGCTTTGGAAAGAGGCCTGCAACAATCCAGATTACAGGATGTATCCCTCCATTTACAATGTCCTTGAAAGAAGGGGTAAACTGGGCGGGCTCTTTTTTAAACACCTGATTGACCCCTATGATCCGGAAAATCTTGAGGAGATAGAAGAAGAAATCAAAAAGATTAACATCCCCGTATATCTGGGAACCGGCTGGTACGCCTATACGTACAAGTGTCACCTGTATGGCAATTTCAGATATTGGGATCTTCTTACCAACAGCCCCTTCAAGAAAATGCTCCTCACCGGACCTGCGCATCTGCCCCGGCCCTGGATCGCCTTCCATGATGAACTGCTGCGCTGGTACGACTACTGGCTTAAGGGCATTGATACCGAAATCAAGGATGAGCCAAGGGCAAAAATCTGGGTCATGGGAGCCAACCGCTGGCGCTATTCAGAGGAATGGCCTGTGAAGGGAACTACATGGAAGCAGCTCTATCTGGACAGCTGGGAACGGTTACGCTGGGAACCCTTCACGCCTTCAAGCAAGGATGGTATCGATGCACCGGACTGCTTTGCCCAGATGCCTCTTACCCAAACACGAACGGTGCAGAAGCTCAGATACATGACCGACCCGCTGCCTTCTGACCTCGAAGTCACCGGTCCCCTGTCCCTCCACTTCTGGGCAGAGATTGACCAGGATGATACCAATTGGATCATCATTATCAAAGATGTCGGTCCAGATGTGTCGGTGCAGACTGCGCGAGAGGGAGAAATGGAGCGTCCCCAGGTGCCTGAGCGAGAGGTAACGCGGGGATGGCTCAAGGCCTCGCACAGGACGATTGATGAAAAGAGGTCGCAGCCGGGACGGCCGTTTCACCCACTGACGCGCCGCGCCCAAAAGCTGGTTGTGCCTGGTGAAATCAATAGGTATGATGTGGAAATTGCCCCGACCTCAAACCTGTTCAAGAGAGATCACCGGATATGCTTGGAAATTACCTCGTTGGATGTCCCCACGGGGGTGGCCGGTGACAGCGCTGTGGAGTATATTCCCTACCATATTTGCTCCAGCAAGACGGTGGTTCACAAGGTCTATCGGTGCCAGGAATATTCGTCTTACCTTCTGCTGCCTGTTATACCGAAGGCGTGATTTGGTAATTACTAATGACCGATATCTTGGTTGCAGACAATCTACAGAAGAACTTCGGCCGTCTGGAGGCAGTCCGCCGTCTGTCATTTGAGTTCAGAGAAGGGGAGATTCTGGGCATTATGGGCCCGAATGGTGCCGGCAAGACAACGATCTTCAATCTGCTCAGCGGGAGTCTCAAGGCCGACAGCGGCACCATCACTTTTAGGGGAAGAAACATCAGCGATGATTCTGCCGCTCGCCGGTGTCATCTGGGCATCGGCCGAACCTACCAGATTCCACGTCCCTTCGACAAGCTGAGCGTTTACGAGAACCTGCTGATCGGCGCTGTGCACGGCGGCGGGCTGAGCGAGCGGCACGCACGAGAGAAGATCCTCGATATCTTAGATTTGCTTGACCTGGTTTCCATGAAGGACGCCCGGGCGGGAGGTCTGCCGCTACTGGATCGCAAGAAGCTGGAGTTGGGCAGGGCCCTGTCTACCCAGCCAAGCCTCATTTTGCTGGATGAGATGGCCGGTGGGCTGACCGAAAGGGAGGGTGAACAGGTCCTGGAGACGGTCAGGAAGATCTGGAGCCGCGGGGTCACCATCGTATGGATCGAACATATCCTGATGATGATGTCTGAAGGGGTACACCGGCTGTTGTGCATCGCCGAGGGGAGTTTCCTGCGGTGCGGCGATCCGCAGGAGGTCATGAACTCTCAAGAGGTGCTGGAGTGTTATCTCGGAGTGGAGGAAGGATAATGGCGGAAACCGTTGCGCTTAAGGTCAGCGGGCTCGATTCCCACTATAAGGATTTCCAGGCCCTCTGGGATGTCTCCGTTAAGGTGCAGCAAGGTGAGGTCGTCTCGATCATCGGCGCAAACGGAGCGGGAAAATCGACCCTGCTTAATACCATCTCCGGCCTCTCTACCCCCACAAGGGGGACCATTGAGTTTATGGAGAAACGCATCGACGGCCAGCCACCCCATGAGACCGTGGCCCAGGGCATATCCCTGGTCCCCGAGGGCAGACGGGTATTTCCCCGGCTGACAGTCTATGAAAATCTGTTCATCGGGTCCTACACGCCTAAATCGAGACCCAGAAGGGGACAGGTCCTAAGCACCATATATGAGCTTTTTCCGGTGCTCAAGGATCGTTGTGACCAGATGTCTGACACCCTCAGCGGCGGGGAGCAGCAGATGCTGGCCATCGGTCGGGCCTTGATGTCAGAGCCCAAGCTTATCCTCTGTGATGAGCTCTCGCTGGGGCTGGCGCCTGTCATTATCGCGGGGATCTATAAACGACTGAGACAAATCAACAAGGAAGAGGTCACCATTGTTTTGGTCGAGCAGGACATCAGACGAAGCCTCAAGGCGGCAGACTACACCTATATTCTCCTTGAAGGCAAGGTGGTTCTTGAGGGTGAACCAGATGCCCTCAAGGAGGAGCAGGTGAAGAAGGCCTATTTCGGCATTTAACGGGTCCGCAGAAAAAAGCTTTATCAGCGTGTGATCTATAAGGGGTGAGTATGCATGATTTAATGCAACCGATCATGAACGGAATCCTGCTGGGCGGTCTCTATGCGACCATTGCCATAGGACTGTCGACCATTATGGGTATCGTTAAAGTGATGAACTTCGCTCACGGCGATCTGATGATTCTGAGCAGTTATCTGAGCTTGGTTTTCGTCTCTTGGCTCGGTGTCAATCCATTTTTGAGCCTTCTAGCCGTTATCCCGCTCATGTACTTCATTGGGTTCTTCATCCAGGGATTTCTTTTGAACCGGGTGTTGGGGAAAGAGCTTGAGCCGCCCCTCATCATAGCTTTCGGGTTATCGATTATCTTGCAGAATGCGTTGCTTTTGATCTTCACCCCTGATGCGAGAACCTTGATGACACGTATGAATATAATGAAGATTTCGCTAACCGATTATTTATATATTCCCGTCAATTACCTTTTTAATTTTCTAATTGGCACAGTAGTCATCTTTTCTCTCTACTACTTCTTCCAGAACACCTATTTGGGCCGTGCTATAAGGGCGGCCTCGGATGATGAGGGGGCAGCCCAATTGATGGGGATCAATACAAAGAACATTTTCGCCAAGGCCATGGGGATTGCCATGATGACGGCCGGTATCGCGGGTTTGCTAGTCGGAATGACTTTTACCTTCTACCCGCACACAGGGTCCCAGTTTCTATTCGTTGCCTTTGGGGTTGCAATCATTGGCGGCCTGGGCAGCATGAAGGGCACATTCGTAGCAGGGATTGTTTTAGCTGTGGCCCAGCTTTTGGGCGCCCACTTTCTCGGTCCGGGGTACCAAATGGTCAGCGGCCATATTGTGTTATTGATTGTCCTGTTGGTGAGACCTCAAGGACTCTTTGCGACGGTATAGGTGGTTATGGGGGAGCTTATCTACAAATCTCGATGGTATTTGTTGGGGGTTTTGGTACTGGCACTTGCAACTGTTCCTCTCTGGGGTTCCAGTTACATCGTCCTTTTTTGCATGCTCTTTTGCCTCTATCTGGCCCTGTCACAGATGTGGAATTTGCTGATTGGATATTCTGGTTTGTTCTCACTGGCCCAGTCAGTGTTTATCGGCATCACCGGGTACACCATGGCAGTTTTGACAAGTTACTATGGTGCTAATCTCTGGCTGAGTCTGATCCTTGGCGGGGCGCTATCACTAGCGTTCGCTTTGTTTATGTCACTGTTCATCTTCAGGATGAAAGGCATCTATTTTGGGGTCATAACATTGCTCTTTGCGGAGTTGTTGGCACTCCTGTTTAGTAACTGGAAATACATCAAGTACTCACAGGGGATGTTTATTAAACCGGTGCCTGCACCCACTCTGGACGCCATTTACTGGGGTGCATTCATTATTGGCGTCGGCTCTGTTGCCGCAGTGTACGGCATTCTGCGCTCAAAGCTCGGTTTGGGCTTAATGGCCATGAGAGATGATGAGGAAGTGGCCAATACTACCGGGGTAAAGGTTTTTAGATCAAAGCTTTATTGCTTCTTGATAGCATCCTTTGTCACCGGACTAACGGGCGGAATATATTATACCTATCAGATTTTCATTATGCCATTTGAGGCTTTTTCCATTGGCTGGTCGATAAAGATGATTTTTATGGTTGTCATCGGCGGGATTGGCACCCTTGAAGGTCCAATCATCGGTGCTCTTGTTTATGTCCTGCTATCGCAGTGGCTTGCGGAATACTTCTCGGTCAGCATGCTCATATTGGGAGCGATAGCTATCGCGGTCATGCTGGTCGCTCCCAAGGGGATCATGGGGACCTTACAAGAAAGACTTGGTTTGGAATTACTCTCACCTCGCAGGAAATGAGAAAGGTGAGCCCTTCGGCATATTCCGCTGGAGGCCCAGGAAGCTTTTTGCAGCCTAGTGTCATGTCAATCGACTAATGTCGGGTAAAGACGGGTCAGTTTAGTCCGTG
>CAYRFN010000083.1:0-16503 GCA_964423495.1 uncultured Desulfobacteraceae bacterium | reverse complement strand
CTCAGTAAGTTGCCGCCCGCCTGAGAAGCAACTTAACTCAAATAACCAGCAACCAATTTTTCGTTTTCTGAAAAGAGAACCCCATGTCCTGCCTTTCTGTTCCTGATCCATGGTTAGGGCATAGGGGGCGTTCGATCCGCTATAGGCAGGACAACTTTCTTAAAAGAGACCCCCATGCCCCTTCCTGCCTTATTTTCAAATAGCTAAAATGTTACTGTTCTGTTAAGACTGAATCACGAAACATCAAAAAAGCATTTGGTCATGGCAGTATTTTTATAGCTATTAGTCCTCTTACTCAAAATGAAGTCCGACGAGACTGATTTGCAGACCCGCCCGCGCTTGTCGTTTCGGAAGCCATGTAATGATTTCTTGTTGCAGGGCAGCCTCAATCCTCTCTTTGGCCTCATCTATTTCAACTGCTACACGATTTCCATCACCATTTTGTTCTTCAGGAGGATCAAAGCGTTTCAGCAATTCCACTTTCTTCTCCTGAACATCGAAGCAAAGATTGAATAAACGTCCCCTGACAAGTCCCTTTTCATCCCGGCGCCTAACAAGGTAATGGGCAAAGATCTTTTCAGCGTTTCCGTTGCCGTATACGCTTCCCTGAAATTTCGGCTTTCGAACCTCTTCTATCAGTGCATCAACCATAGGGTGCCCGATACCGCCTATTTCACAGTTTCTTGTACGGGTGGCCAGATCCCGGTCAAAACATATTCCTTCGTATCGGGGCATCAGGTGATAGTTTCGTTGTAAAGACTCTGGTGGCAAAAAGGACCAGAATTCACCGTCAGGGATTGCTGCCCCACCAAGGCGCAAAACAGCCTTTCGAACCCATTCCCCCATTTCATCCAGGGTATATCTTCCCTCTATTTTCTTGAAATGTTTGAGACTAAAACTGCTCAAATCCTGGGTCAAGGAAGTCAAAGCCTCACGGGCCTTTACAGCATCTTCGAGCATGCGCTGCATTTCAGCCTCTGTCCACTCGTAGTTTGTGTCCACCAGGGCCCGTTTGTACAGTTCGTGATAATCGGGTCTACTTCCGAGAAGCCCGAGTATCTCACTTCGAAAATCCTCTAAAGGACGGCCTTCCTTGTCCACTTTCCCTATGGTGATTGCGATTTCCCGGAGTTTTTCCTCTAAAAGCATATATATACGTTCCTCAACTGTATCCTCAGCGATGAGGTTATATGCCTGAACGGTTTCCTGCTGCCCATAACGGTGAACCCGCCCAACTCTCTGTTCCACTGCCATTGGGTTCCATGGAAGATCGTAATTAAAAAGAATTCGTCCAACCTGAAGATTTATCCCTTCTCCTCCTGCTGACGTGCTAATCAAAAACTGTGCCCCATCCTCAGCCCAGAATGATTCGACTGCCGCAATCTTATCCTCGAGTGGGCCTCCTTTGATGGTGGCTATTCGCTCATGGCCGAAGATACTGCCCAGTTCATCTCTAAGGAATCCCAGGGTATCCCGGTATTGAGTAAAAATAATGAAACGCTCCCTGGGATTTAACCGGGAGACGTCACTGATTGCTCGCACAAGGGTATCAAAACGCCGATCCGTTCCCGCGGGCACGAGGCCAATGAGTTCTCTGACTTTTTCGATCTCATTGGGAATGTCGGCCTCGGCAAACGCTCCCTCTTCCGCCTCCTCATCAGCCTCAAGAGACCACTCGGTAGTTTCATAGCTTTCCCTAATTTTCCTTAAAAGTCTGTGACGGATTCTTAATACATAAGCCTCGCACTCCTCTGAGTCTTCTGAGACTAATATCTGCTCAGCCAGATTCAACATCTCGTCCTGTATTGCCATAATCTCTTCGGCTACCTGGTGACCCTTCCTTCGCCTGGTTTCCAATTCCAATTGCTTCCGGGTGAGCAGCACTAACAACCGTCTGCGCAAAGCATTATGAATTGCCCGGGGGCTTGAGGACATGATTTTCTGGAAGGTCGCCATAACGAATCCGATGGCGCGCTGCTGTCTCGTGGTGCGCTTTTGGTGAATTCCTGCCGCATTATAGCCCTCCCGCAAATAGTCGCTGAGTTTATCATAAAAATAGCGTTCTTTAGGTGCCAGGCTAAAATGCTCGGTATGGACCTGTCTTCGCCGGAAGATAGGGTCCCCTTTCGCGTCAGTTACCTCCCGCTTGGTCCTGCGCGTCATGATGCGGCCAAGGAGGCCCCGGTGATTCGGAAGGGCATCGGGAGTTGCAAAAAGCTGATCATTTAGAAGCTGGATCATAGACCAGAATTGATAGGAATCGCCCTGATGGGGTGTGGCCGACAAAAATAGTAGATCCCTTGTATGTTCTTTCAACATTTCAGCCAATTTGTAATTCTGGGTCACGGTCTTTTTCTTGCCGATTTTTTTTCTTGAGAGGTGATGTGCCTCGTCGAATATGACAACATCCCATGGTGGCGCAGCTAAAAGCCTTTGAACGCGGCGAGGGACCTTCAAGGTATCAATGGATGCTATGACCCGGTCGTGGTTTTCCCATGTAGCCGAACCGAAATCCGAAAAATCCAGGCCAAGGATCTCGAAGTAGAGGCGAAAGCATGTTTCAAGTTCATATTGCCAGTTTTTCACAAGCCCTGCCGGGGTGACTATCAGAATTCGCTCAGATTCCCCTCGCACAATCAGCTCACGAAGGGCCATGCCAACCTCAATAGTCTTTCCCAGGCCTACTTCATCGGCAATCAGGAGCCGTCGATCCTCCATGGCCACAAGCTCATGAACGAGTAAAATCTGGTGCGGAAGCAGGTTTACTCGGCTGGCAGTAAGCTCGCCTCCGCTATTGTAATAAATCAGCTCAAAGGCCATCTGCTGCAATGTGTAATCGTCCGGGTCATCAAAATCACCGCTTTTCAGCCTGTCCCACAGGTCCCCTGATTTTGTTAGGAGTTCAAGCGGAATGGTCTCAAGCTTTCGACCCTCTGTCGTATCAAATACCACATCGGCCTGATATATGCCGGCCACATCAGAAATCCGCAGAACTTCTCCCGTTCCCAGATCCGGCCTTGATGGAATCCTGACACGATCGTCTGTATTTATCTCAAAACTGCTCCTGTATGCTGTAGCTTGCTCTGTCATGATTTATCTTTTCATCTCAGGTTAAGTTGTATCCTACAAAATAAAATTCATTTCCTGCAAAATCGCTTTTTAGTGGTGGAGAATCGAATATACGGCGGAGAGAGATGCGCCTGCCTCCACCAAGCTCAAACCAGAAATCCTGGGCACTTTTGAGAGACCTTTTAAAGACAATCTGCACGCCTATCCTGTATGAATTCAACTCATTGGCCTTGCTTGCCAGAGTGTTGTGAATAAATGCTTCTAACTCCTGGAGGTTATCACCGACAGCAATGAGGACCTCTTCAAGCCCAACAACCAGCAATTTATGCCCCTCAGGAAAAGGAAAGGTTTCCTGTCTCAGCTCTCGCATATAATCCAAAAACCCCATGCGCAATGGATTAGGCGGAAAACCGTTTGGTTTAAAAGGCTGCATCTGTTTTTCCTCAAGGAGAAAATAACCGGACATCAACTTGCCTCTGTATGATTAAAAAGGAACGTCTCATCAACTAAGGGAAGGATACGGCTGATGGGGCCTTTCCAATCAGGCCGCCCGTCGTTGATGAAGCGAAGCGCCGCCTTGACCTTTGGACGATCACCGGAAAACCTTTCCAGCCAGGGCGCTACGGACTGGCCTGCATCAGCTAAGCCAATCAATAAGTGGATCAAATCCACCAGGTTCATGTCTCTAACAATGGGATCTCCAACATCATCGAACAATGACGCCTGGATACCTCCGGGGATTTCCGGGCTTTTCAGCTTTTCAAGCAGTGCATTCAAACGCTCATCGGGCTGTTTTACTTCATAGGTCCTTCCCCTTCCCGTTCTCCCTCGAACAATCAGGCCCAGCTTTTTGAGCTCATCTGGAGTCACCTGCATAGCACGCAATGCCTTGTTCACCTCGTCAACCTTCACCTCCCGCCTGATCTTCATCAGCACACGCAGCCAGGCATAGGAGACAGGGTCCACATCTTCAAGTTCAGGAGGAAGTGGCCGTTCTTTAGTGACCAGTTGATCGACCATGGTGCCAATATCCTGAAGGGCGAAATGTAGGGGAAGGGGATCCCCGTTGCCATCAACAACCTGTCCGTAATGAGCGCTGTATAGTAGCAGACATTTTCCAATACAAATTAAACGCACATCCGGTGATAATAGCGGCTCCTTCCCATACCTCCCTTCTTCAATGGCCTTCAGCTCTGCGCGTGCATGACGCCGGACTTCCTGACGGATACCAGCCCAGGAACGTTTTCGAGTTTCTGAATGGCGCTTTCTACAGACGTGGATCAGGTCATAAGACACGTTTTCCTTGTCCATCAGGTGTAAGGAGGACTCGGATTCCCCGTGGATGGGATAAACGGCAACAATTTCAAAGCCCGTATCGCATAAAGCCTGAAGCAACCCTTCCCAGACCGTTCCCTCCTGGTCGGTGTGATGAAAGGTGAACACAAGCAGACCATCATCCGGGAGAGCATCGTGAATGCGAGAAAAAACCTTTCCCAGGTCATTATAGAAATCCTGTACGCTCTTTCCTCTTGTGCGGTTCTCAATGATCTCTTCTGCTTTTGGTACATATTCAGGAGCGAAATGGGGATAACGGTCTTTTAAGGCAAGCCTCAGCCAGACATAAAAGAAATCGGATAATTCGGCGTAATTTACGTTTCCGACATAGGGGGGATCGGTAATAGCGATGTAAGCGCCATTAATACTATCATCAGATGAGCTGCTTGATTCAGAATATAGATTCCAATTTCCAGAGGTTGTAGATTCTTTAGAGACTACTGTAGTCCTTTTACCGTTTTCAATTTTTCGATCAAAAGTAGAGAAATTATATGTTTTGCCATTCCTTAGCTTGGTAAAGTTTGAGATGTAAGGGCCATATTCTTCTCTTGCACCTAAAACGTTAATTTCGCAAGTTGTTGCCTTAGGCTGAAAGTCATGACGAGAAAATAAACCTCCAAAAGGGCTTCTCATTCCTGCCTTAGACCGAAAACGACAGAAGAGATTGTTTGAATCGAGAGTCGTTATCATTATAGAAAACAACATTTCTTGCATCTGCTGATTTGGCTCTTCAATAATCGCACGCAAGAGCGTGCTCAACCCCAGTAACTGTCTTGGCGCGAACATCTCATGCCAGTAGTTGTAATGGTGTTCCAAGAGTCGTCCAGTTTCAGCGCCTCTCGGGATTTTACTTTTAGGATAAGGCAGGCGATTTTTATTCTCTTCCCAAAGTTGCTCGGCCCTCAGGAGCAGTGCCTTGTCTGAAGCGGAAAATCGCATGAAAAATTTCCCGTTTTTGGGTAAAACTTTGATAATATCTGCACTTAGTTCACTTGTTAAGGGTTTATTATTGGCTGCAGGATTGTGACGTTGCTTCGATATTGTATTGAAAAAGTTATCCTGTTTTTGGCCGGATTCTTCCTCATCATCAACGCCAGCCGGCAAATAAACTTCCAGGGCATAGGGTCGGATGGGAAGGCGTTGGTCTTGAGGAAGCCTTCGGATGCTTTCTATGATCTTGTCACAATTTCCACAATAAGGGCAAAGGAACTTCCCCTTATGGGGCACATTGCCTTTGTGTGGATCGTAGACATGTGAGCAGGCCGGACATGTCATTTCTCCTTCGGGAAGCTCTCCGCGCCACTGCCAGACCGCCTCGCATTCAGGACAGAGCAAAGCTGTATATGGGACTTTTTTTCTTTCCTTTTTCTTGCTTTTGAGTCTTGGCCCTCCCTCCCTGTGACAATGAGGGCACTCAACCTTTGGCATCTTATTCTGCCAGGTTTCCAAAGGGGCATAGCTCCATTTGGAGATGGGCCTGCCTGTTCCGCTGCTTCCCTTGGGCGCATTGACCATCATTGCAGGATCAATGATTAAGGAAACGTTTTCGATGTCCCAGTCATAGGTTTGATCACAGTGTGGGCAGGTGACATCCCGAAAATATCGAACCGAAGGAGACTTCCGGGCAATGATGTAGTCTTTGAAAAGGGGGACTTCCCGCCTGCAATTGGGATCTGTGCAGACGGCATGTTTCACCCAGAAGGTATAGATGACATCGGCTTCAACACCTGGCAGAACCTCGGTTTTGTATAAACCAAGAAGTGTTTCACGTAATGGCTTATTGTCATTCCAGTCCACCGGACGCTCTGCAAGCCTTTCAAATGCCTCTTGCAATTCATCCAGATCAACAGGCTCCACCTCTGTCTTGACAATAAACCATGCCACGGGGTTGATATCAATGCCGGTCACACGGCAACCGAGTCGCAGGGCCTCCACGACCGTTGTACCTCCGCCCATGAAGGGATCGAGGATGTGCTTTCCTTTGGTATCGGGATCATTTGTGTGGTCTTTGTAGAATTCCTCCATCAAATCAATGGGTCTCCCGTCCGGTTTAAATGCCGGTTTGAGGGCCCCAAGCAAAATGGCGCGGAACACACAGGAAGCCCGCCTTGCAAACCACTTGTGCATCTGATAGATGGGCTTAAAAGAATTCCGCTCCGGCACTGCAAGCCGATTGATCTCCACAATCGGAAAACCAACCTCAATAGCCCTCGGTATGTTATGTGTGTCATTCATTCTGAAAAGTGTTCCTGATTGACAAAGTTCCAGCCTATCCTTTGAATCGCTCATTTATGTTTTAGGCCAGTTCCCTGGCGGTTCACCAAAAAGCGGCTCATGGGGCAAATCGAAATCGAAGTGTTTCAACCTTTCACGCAAGAACTTCTCAAGAACGTCGGGCTTAAAGTCCATTCGTCGCATTTCAAACCCATATGTCTTCAATACTGCTCCGAAATGAAATGAAAGATGCAAGTCCATATCTTTTCCAAGGAATCGACTTGTGGGATATATGGTCTCGCGAAGCTTGTTTTGCAGCTCTATCATTTGTTTCTGATCTTTCTCGGATGACAAGTCCAATCCAAACTCCTGCCCCTTCCAGTTCAGCATACAGTTATAGACTCCGCTAATTATCTTCAGAATCCAAGTTCAGGAAGAAGCATCCGAGGATGCCTTCTTGATTCCTCAAGTCTTCCTCAAGTGTTTTGACCTCGTATTGAATAGAACGTAAGTGAGCAAGGAGAAGCCAACAGATCTGATACCAAGCGATAAACGGAGCTATCCGTCCTAGCCTGAGTTCTAACCAACCCATGCGCTTTGCAGCTAAAACCCCTTCAACAGGAAATTCATATGTCGTCAAAATATTGCGCAACGCGATGTGTGCAGCTATCAAAGCTTCCATCCGTGCCGCCCAGTAGAGACCCATGCTCATGTATGCATCGGAACAGCCGAGAGCAGCCCGAACGCTTTCTCGAAGCGTTTCATTTTTATTAAGCTTGATCCGAGCTTTTCCCAAATACCGGAGAACATCCTGCGGTTTGTTTTTTCCAACTAATTGCATCCCTCGTTCGTAGAGAAGCTTGCCCTCAGAAGTTTCACCCAGTCGGTCTCTTGCAATGCGACACATTTTATCGAAAAGAGAGTCATATCCTGGAAGATCCCCCAAAAACTCGCCTAAATCCCTCAAGTTGTTTATAAATTGCATCGCCGGATAGGTGCCGAGACCAATAGATTTTTTTAGACAATTCTTCAACCCTGCGAAAGTCCGTTTGGCTATTGCCTCATCTTTTTGACAATCGTGTACATCGAGCAGGTAGGAAATTGTCTTTGCATAGAGTGCGTTGTTTGGCCGATCTTTTTCATTAGCCAGTCTATTGATTTCGGCTCTTAGAACCCTTAATCGTTCAGCGATTTTTGCCTCTTCCACTGGAATTTCACCAAATTTTACTGCACCATAGAGGAGTTGCCAAAGGTTGGTGAACAACTCGCAGTCCTCAGCATCTACGGTTCCAGGAAGATATCCTTCTATTTCTGAGTAGATTTTCTCAAGCGCTGCAGGATCGTCGAACCACCAAAAACTTGTCCAAGCATGATGATAGCCACACCTGATGATCTGACCATTGTAACCGTATTTCTCGGCAAGCGATCGAGATCTAACAAAGAGACCGTCAATTTCATGGCGCGACTTTCCGAGACCTCTGGCAAGCTTTGCAGCTTCCAAGTAATCTTGTGCAAGGGCATAGTCATTTCCATGGTAGATTTCCGGTACCCCAAATTGCTTGAGTAGGGAATCGAGTTCCTGCTGGTGGGATGTATCTTTTGGCCCAAGTTGAGGCTTTCTTGTCTCGACCCCTCGTATGCCAAGAGTCTCGATCGCAATGGCTTCACGTTTGTGCTCGATCACACAATTGATTATCCAGGAACGGTCCAAGATGTGCAGCTCAAAGCCATGTTTCTTCCTCATTTCGGACTCAGTCTCTGCCCGAACTTTGTCACGTATGAACTGATTAGTAATGAAATATACCTTAGTAAACTTCAGCTCTAAGTTAGCAATCTTGTCCGCATCTTCTATTACTTTTCCTTTCCACCTTTTTTTACAGCTGAATGCGAATGCCCATGCCTCGTCGGAAGGAGGATTGGGGCTACCCCAGTAGCAACGTTCCGCCAGAGCGCTGGCCACTGGGTAGGTAGAAGCATCGACTTTACTATCACCACCGCCGATAGGGCCTGTTTGAGGCTTAATGTTTGGGCAGATTTCAAGCGATGCCAAACGACGGCAAAATTCTTCAAAAACCAGTTCCTGCTTCCGGCTTGTAAGAGTTTCCAATTGATATTCAAGAAATCCCTTTTCAAGCAAGGGCACCATCAGCGGAGGAGTGTCAGAAAAAAGCTCAGGGCGGCGAGCGCGCATGTATTCGCTAGGTTTGGACAACGGCTTCTCGGAAAAATTGATCTTTTTGTCATGCTTCGGCATGCTCAACTCTCTACTGTAAACTCACCAACCTGACAAAGTCGGCGTCTGCCATATCAATGGCAGATGACGGCTTCTTTCAGGTCGAAAGGTTCACATTTTGGTCTGTAATTCCCATCTGAAAAGATGTAAATCCTGAACTACCTCTATCCCCGCAATCACAGGCATATCATCCCACATTCGACCATCCAATAAACGCCCCGCTCTCTTCTCAGGATGTTGAGGCCATTAACGTGTTGATTCCGCGCTGTAAATAATTTCTCCGGTTTTTAGGATCTCCTCCAGAAATCCGCTTTTATCATTTGATTCTTCCAATAAAACAGGCTCTATTCTGGCATCAATTTCTCGTCTTAATCGAAAGAGTCTGGCCTCGCACGTTAAAAAATCTTCATCGACAGAATCTAAAACTACGGCGACATCAATATCGCTGTCTTTCCGTGCAGCGTCTCTTGAGTAAGAACCGTATAATATTATTTTTCTGACATCGAAATTCTGCCTTACAAGATCCGCATACTGTTTTACACATCTGATAGCTGTTGCTTTATCCATTGATATAATCCCTCGGTTTTTTGAATTATCTCCTTGCATCGTTCATCGTTCAAAGAACGCATTAACCGTTCTTTGTGGGTGGGATACCTGGCCTCAATATTTAACGGCTCTAAGAGATCTATGAAATTCTTCTGTTCTTCTGTCATTTTATCGCTTATTCCACTCTGGTCGATAAGGTAACTCAGGTTATGCGTGTAAGGCGGATTGTCTTCTTTCACATAGACATAAAAAGCCTTTCGAATGCTTTTCCTGTGGCCTGAGAACCGAATAGTATTACGTCTGAAACAAACTTAAACTTATTTTGCAAACCTTCCTTCAACTCTTTCATAATCAAATCATTCTGTTGATTCATAATATTCCCTTTAAATGCCTATGTATTTAAATCTATTTTATAGCTCATTCAAAAATCCTCATCGACAGAATCTAAAACTACGGCGACATCAACATCTCTGTCTTATCGAAATTCTGCCTTACAAGATCTGCATACTGTTTCACATATCTGACATCCCCTGCTCTATTCCAGGAAACCGGAATTTCTCAATATGCCCGAACCCATTACAACTGCTTTTACCTCCCTATCTACTTTCCTTATTCTTATTACATCCTCAAATCCGATGGCCAAGCGACAAGAGGTGCTGTTATTTTTTGAAATGCTATATCTGCTGAAACCAGCACTTCGGCCCTGAGCCGAAGTGCAGTGGCGAGTACAATAGAATCGTTTGTTAAAAGTCCATATTTTTTTTGCAAAGAGAATGCTTCCACAAGAAAGTCCTTTTGATTGCAGGGTTCAAATCCAAGACCAAGGTCCTTAAGCGCAGTAATCTTTTCTTGATAAACAGACAGGATTCGCACCACGTCAGGCTTTTTACTGAGTTGTCTAGCAGGGTTCGGCCCTGATATCTTGCCGAGCATCATGGCCTCGGCAAGCATTAATTTATGAGCAAGCTCCTGCCATACAGTTTGAGGCAAAGTTCCAATCAATTCTCCTGTGGAACAGCGTCTTAGTAGTCTCTTTGCCTGCGCTGAAACCCCCTGTTCTGCGTAAAGGAGGATATTTGTATCAATGACGCACCGGCTTCCGCTTTGGATATCATCAAGATTCATAGGTCCCAGGCGTCCTCTTCAAGAATTTGCTGGAATTGGTTCTTTTCAAGCCTAATTGGCCGCTCGCAAAAGATCTGATAAGCGGCCTCTCTCTCCCTGGGTTTTGGAACGCTCTTGCTTAAATATGAGACAAGGGCATCCTGGATAAGATCACTTAGGGGCCGGCCTTCATCCGCGGCTCGATGTTTTACAAGTTTGATCACCTCGTCTTCAATCAGTGTTCCGATCTTTCGTTTCATCTTGTTTATCCCTCCATAGGTCCGAGTACCATCCAGGGTGTAAGCACCTCCATTAAAGAAATCCCTCCATGTCGGTACAAGGATTGTGAGGCAGAAGGAGCTTGAGGCCTATTATGACATCGGCCCTTGACTGCCCCAATCCGCCGACTCCGATCGAGCCAGATATGCAGATTATTATCAGGCAACTCTTCATCCTCTTCGAATATCCTGTAGCGTTTTCCTTTAAGGGGTCTATCAACACGATCGAGATTTTGATTGCTAAGACCAGAGCCCAAAAAAACATAGCCGTGATCACTCGTAACCAAGATCGTTCTATCTGGAGGAATCGCCTGAACCATATTTCTCCAGACAAGGTCAAACCCATCCCAGATTCCGTCGTACATCTCCGCACTGCAAGCGGAACTATCCATGAATCTCAGGTCCGGGAACCGGGACCAGAGTATTATGGCGGTTGATTCCACCGAGACTGTTTGTGCCTCATTTGGGGTTTTGAAATAATGATAAGAAATACCCTTCTCCCACAACTCATGCCTTTGAACCAATTGAGATGGTGCCAGGACTGGCAGATTAAGGCCAAGGCGATCGCTTACGAAATATTCTGTTGCGCTGGGTAAAGCTGATCGGCCACAGCGAATCGAAAGTATTGACCTGTTCGAAGCTTCTGCAAGGGCAATCAGACGAGGAAGTTCCCTGAGTGAACACCCATCAAAGATAACAACGCCTCCATCAGGATATTTTGAGAAAAAATCGGGGACAGCATTAGAACCAAAAGAGCTTGCCATGAGTTCATTAAAAATGGATTCAGCAGACGAAGAGAGCAGGTTTTCCCTTTCATTGACGAGTTTTTCCCCTGATTGCAAATACCGTGATGGGGACGAACCACAACCGGCAAAGCGATCACATGTCCAAATAGTATTACACAACCAGTCTTCAATCTCCGGAAGCCTGGGGCCCGGGCGGGTCAATTTATCAAGGAGATTCTTGTCTATTCCGCTCATTATTCATCGTCCACATCTTCAAGATCATCAGTTTCCGAAGATGTCTTCGTTTCAATGCTAAGCCTTGCCTGATAAGAGGCATCGGCAAATCTCGGCAATGCTTCGCATCGCGCTTCAACCTCGGCCTTGTCTATTGGGCCTGGACATGTGATTTTGAGTTCGATTTCAAGACTTCCAGGACCACTCAAGGCTCCCCGCAGAGCGCTTGGATACCCGGCCAGATCAATGTTTTCATAATTTACAAAAATAGTGAACATGGCCTTGTGGACCGCCGATCCCTCTATATCCTGAATTCTTGCTGCAGTCTCCTTACGCAGTTCCTCAGGTGACGAACAGGCAATGGTGCTTCTTCCTTCCAGGGATACTGATGGCTGTGTAACAATATGATCAGGTTCTTGCTCATCCGGAGGGACGTCAGGTGGCGGTATTTCGGGTTGTGTAGTAGCAGGAGGAGGTGGTGTTGTCGCTGGCCAGGGTTTATCCAGAATAGCCGAAGGAAGTTCTCCGGCACCAAGGACCACATGCTCGCCACAGAAGTTGCGATGCGTGTGCCGGAGTCCAAGCACGTGATCACGGTCCTCAACAACACCTATAATAGCCTCTGAAATGCCGGTTACGGAAAGTGGCACAGGATAACCAAGGGTATTCCGGTAAAGGTTCTCCACCTGGGAAATGGTTTGCCCTATAAGGGAATCCATATTGGCAACAAGGTGCTCTTGAATGAGCGGTTGAGGATAGATATGGGTTCTTAAGTATTTCAACATCTCTTCTTTGTTCCACGCCTGACCAAGCGACTCCAGCTCAAATGAAGTATTCTCAGGCCGATCGGACCATTTTTCAATCTTAACATACATAATCCCGGATGCCTTTATAGTAGACCCAACATTTTTTCGTTCTTTACCCTCTATTCCCTCATAGCGATTCCGGCGTTCCGCTAATGCGGCTGTTGGAGCAAGATCAGCGGCAGCTAATGATTTCTTGGCAAATGCAAGAAGATCAGGATTCGTGAAAAGGTTGGTCTTGTCATCCCTTGGTTCAAAAAGAAGGATCTGATTCCTTTTTTCTGCACCAAAATATAGTCGGTGCCGTTCAACGGGAGACAGGCGCCTGGGAGAAAGTACATACCTTGGGGAGTTCTTGGAGAGATCATCTAAAGCCAGTCTCGTTGTATCGGGATCTGAAAAGAAAACGGTCTGTTTTGTATCGCCAAAGAGATCCTGTTTCCATATTTTTTTGACCTCTTCCCTTGCCCGTTCGTCCTGGATATGTATAGTGGCCAGAGAAACCTTTGCGTATTCATTTTCTTCAAGATCAAAGGAGAACCTGCCTTCATGTTCATGAAAAAATGAGCCATACGTGCGAAAAGCCTGAAGGCTGCTTTCAAATTCATTTGGATCACAACCGGGTACTACCACATGGCGAACCAGATCCTCGCGGGAGACCCCGCGCATTCTGCCAGACGGAGCTAAACTATTGAGCAACACGGCAGACGCTAATGCCACGGCATAGGGTTGACTTGACAGATCACGCAAGTTTGATGCAGCACAATTGATTAACGTGGCTGAAGGATCAAGGTCCTGCAAGCGATCGGCACAAGCCGGGTCTGTGATTTTACAATGAGATGCTGTGAGCAGAAATGATCCTGAAGGTGCTGCATCCAACATGGAGGCAAGCAGGCCTAGAGCACCCCGTGTACCCTGAAAACCACCAGATTCAGTTATACGCTCAAAAACCAGTTCCATGAGTTCCGGTAAGAAAGGATAGGCATTCTTTAACCTTGAAAGATACTCGTCGGAAGCGTCAACGCCGAGACGTTTCCAGATATTAATATAGGACTGGATCAGTGCATCTGCAGCAGCCCGGCCAAAGGATTCGGCATCTGAGAATAATCTATGCCGTACGACTGCTGCGCGATCATCAGGGCTTCGGAATCTGAGTTCAATGCGCGGAACACGCTTTATTGTTGCCCCTGGCTCATTGTTCCCATCATATATCGCGGCAAACAAGGTCACTTGCAGGTTCCTGTCAGCCTCTTCCGACACCATCTGTAGAAAGCTTAAGTTCTGGCTTTTTCGAGCAGGATCAATGATATTGGAGATGCCCCTTTCCAACTCATCAAAAATGAGCACAAGTGGTCTGTCTGATAGGGCACTGCGAAATGCATCGATGGAAGGAGGTTGCCCTGAAGCCCAGTCGGCGCCCAGTTTCTGGCCGAGCGCAGTCCATAGGGAATCAAAAGGTAGTGCCTGATCGGTAAATTTTTCAACAATAATTACGGGATTTTTCGGTGGAGTCCATGAAAATCCCAGTGCCTCCATCCATTGGGAAGCCTGTTCGGGGTGTGAAAAAAGATGATAGGCAGTCAGTAGTCCATGAGATTTTCCTAAGCCCTTTACAGATTCAGCCAGAAAGACACCGGTTTCACTTGCTTCTGGTCTATCTCGGCCGAATCGACGACTTATTGCCCTGAGCATTGCCTTGATATCGGAAGAGGGATAGGTTAATTTGAAGAAGACCTCTGGGTCTCGTTCCATGCACTTTTCTGGCCCTGACCGGATCTTTTCGAGGTCTATGACACTGTCAATCTGCCGAGCTGATTTATATCGTTTTTTCATAATGATCGAGACTACTATAGATTTCTAACAATGTCAAGAAAAAATAATATTTTTAGATTGGTAGTCAAAGGAAGAGGATTTTTTTGAGGGCAGAGGCAACCAGCGTTCTCAGATCAGCCAGAAAATCTGGCTGGAAGTTTATCATACGTTTTCCGCAGATAAGGTCAGACCCATTTTGTAGGTGGAAGTCGAAGATCGGCCGTAAGAAGGGCGAAATAGGAAGGTATATCCAGAGATACTCTTGCTTCTATCGGGAAGGGTCAATTCGCTTTCGTTTCTTGAAACGTTCGAAATCCAATCAACAGCATCAGATTTCCAAAAGTCTGGTAATGTCCTCTTGTGAAAGCCCTTGAATTCTAATCGATTTTGTCCTTGAACGTTCTCCTGAAATAATCTCGACATTTCCCTTGGAAATGCCCAATCTTTTTGCAAGCAATTCTTTAAGTGCCTTATTAGCCCTCCCCTCGACCGGCGGGTCGGTCAATTTCACCTTGTAGATTCCTTTTTGTTCGCCAATGATTTGATTTCCTGAAGACCTTGGTGTTACCCTTACCTGAATAATGGATTTGCTGCTTTTGACCATACTCTTAAAGTCAAAACTTTTCGGTTGGGTTTAACGCCACCGAACCGAACCTTTAGGAATCTGTACTTTTCTCATTAAACCCTAAATATTTGACCATGTCCTCCATAGAAAATAGATATCGTCTTGAAGAAATTGGCATTGCCGGATAATTCAATGAATAACAAATACCTAATAATATATTCGATTGTGCGAACACTTTTTAAAGATATTACCTTTTTGGATTTTTACTCAATGATCATCCGATACGCGCAGCCAACTCTACCAGGCTACGGACCAAGAAGGACTGAATAAAGATAATAACCAAAATCACAAGGATCGGTGAAAAATCAATGCCTCCAAGGCCACCAAATCTCGGGAGTCTGCGTCTAATCGGATAAAGAACAGGCTCTGTCACCAAGGTCAAAAACCGGACGATCGGATTGTATGGATCGGGGTTCACCCAGGAAATAACGGCTCGTCCTATAATAATCCACATATACAGGCTTAAACCGATATCAAGAATCTTAGCCATAGCGGCCAAAAAATTAGCAATGATAAACATAAGATCTTTAATGCCTCCCTGATGTTGACTTTTTTACTAATCTTTCATGACTTGGACTTCGTATTCTCATAACCTAACAAAGAACGGATCTTAAAGGCCGTAAGGATACCATGGCACTTGCATGCAGTACCCAAGAGCCACTTTTGCTCTTCACCCCTGACAAGCTTTTCTACTGCCATTTTTAAGTCACCTATCCTGTACCCCCCCAATCCTGGAGCAAGCTGACGACTTATTATTACATGGATCCTAAAGTCAAAAAGATCCAAGTTGTTAAAAAGATCATGTAAAGGCTGCTCACGTCTTTCCCCTGTAACAGTACAAAACTCGGGTTCCTGGCAATCGTCGGGACAAACAAAATCCGCGTAGCTGACCAAAAGTGATTCCTCGCTTCCAGTCCAGGTATTTGGTAACAGGGGTTTTATCTCCTCTGGAATAGCAATCTTTTCAATCTCAAATTTCCTATCAAGATGGCGCTTCAGTAACTCAAAGGCAAGATGCACTGGAACAGCTGGAACAATCGTATTAAGAGGATTTAAGACAGGGTAATTTTCAGTCAAGAAGAGAATCCCATCGTATGCAATCGTTTTGACTTGGGGGTCCTTTACCTGCAAAAGTGTGTTTTCATCCACATCCACAACAAAAAGGGGTGAATCCGACTCCTGGCTGAGTATTCGGGCTGCCCTGTTTCCAAAATGACCTGCCCCAATAATAAAAACCGCATCCTCAGAAATCTCCTCCCGAAATAACTTATAGCTCATGACTCACATATGATAATTTAATAACATTCATAAGGCATAAGGTGTTTACATCCTGTTTGTGCCTGGCCGGTTTATCATCTCGATTCCTTAAATGAGAGTTCCATTATTTTGGATCTAAGAGCTATGTCTGATAGGAAGGACATGGGGGTCTCTTTTAAGAAATTCGCAGTTTAGCCATGGCAGGACATTGGACTCTCTTTTCAAAAACGAGACGTCAACCGCAAGGCCGAAGGGACATCACTGCGCT